>CAMWZE010000139.1 GCA_947178685.1 uncultured Porphyromonadaceae bacterium | reverse complement strand
GACCACCGAGATCTACACCTATTAAGTCGTCGGCAGCGTCAGATTTGTATAAGAGTCAGATTAAAAATTGATTGTGATGAAAAGAATATGGTCGTTTAAACAGATGATGATAATACTGATGATATTGTCCGGATTCTGCCGGATATTGGCTCAGGAGCCACTCATTCGTCTCTCAACCACCGATCTCTTTCTTGGTAGAGGGAAGGTGACAGAGACACTGACAGACAGCCTCACCATATATAATGACGGGGATGCTGATCTGCATATACGGAGTCTCTTCACAGGATGCAGATGCACGAGCGCCTCATATCCGCATACCACAATTATCCCCGGCGATTCGATGGTGGTGAAGCTTAGGTATCATGATCCGAAACAGCCTCCGGGACGGTTCAGGAAATTGCTGAAGATTCGCTCCAACTGTAGCAATCCGACCACAAGATTTTTTATTACCGGAGTGATATTGCCGGACAGGGATTGATCCGGTCAAAAATATTGGTGAATATCGGTTTGTATGCAGTTTTGCACGGTACAATACACTTCTTTTTCTCTTATATTCGGGCATATTACTTTATCCAACCCCCTCTTGATTTTGATGAAATATTTTTAAGTTATTGAGAATCAATAACGATGTTGTTGAATTTTTTTGATTTTCAAGAGCCATTGTCAACGATTGTGGTTTACTTTGGTATATAGCTGAAGATTTGGATTAAAAGATTAAGAAATGCATATCAGTTGACAATATTGGCATAATAAGATACAAAGAAAAATGGTAAAATTTCTAATTTTGCGACATCGAAAACCGATAAGAATGAGTTGTTGACACTAACATTGACGCTAACCATTAGGATTGATTACGTGAATTGTTAACCTTTACATAACCTCAACTTAAACATAATACATTAATTTCACTAACCATGCAAAGAAACGATCATGGAAAAATGAGACTGGTTCTTCCCGGAGCGGCTTTGGCATTGATGATGGCAGGATCGCCTTGTCTTGCATTAAATGCTTTTGCTGATCCAAGCGAAGCACCTACTCAAGCTGCTACGAAGACAGTCACTTCGACAGTTTACGACAGTGAAGGAGAGCCGTTAATCGGAGCCACCGTAATGGTGAAGGGTACCTCTATAGGTGGGGCTACCGATATCGATGGCAAATTCACTTTGACTTGCGCCCCTAACGCAACGCTGGTTATCTCTTACGTGGGCTTCAAATCACAGGAGATCAAAGTAAGCAATCTTCCCGATAAGATTGTGCTTGATGCTGACAACGACACTTTGGATGAACTTGTGGTGATCGGTTACGGTACAACCACCCGTAAGGCTGCTGTGGGTGCCGTCGATCAGGTGAAGGGCGATAAGATCAAAGACCGTCCTGTAAAGAATATGACTCAGGCGCTTCAGGGCGCTGCTCCTAACGTAATTATCCAGAACAGAAGCTACGACCCTAACAGCGACGATGCCAACTTCAACATCCGTGGTATCTCTACCACCAGTGGAAATGATCCCCTCTTCGTGATTGACGGAGTAGTCGCCGACAATGGTGCCTTCAACCGTCTTAATCCTAATGATGTCGAGAATATCTCTGTGCTTAAGGATGCAGGTGCGGCCGCCATCTATGGTTCCCGTTCTTCTAACGGTGTAATCCTTGTGACTACAAAGAGCGGTAAGAAGAATCAGAAATCCCAGATCACCCTCAGCGCGAATGTAGGTTGGGAAGATCCGAAGAATCTTTATCATGCAGTAGATGGCTATGCCAATGCTATCCTTTGGAATACTGCCAACGTAAATGCCGGGAAGGCTCCTGTGTTTACTCCCGAGCAGATCAAGGATCTCTATGACCACCGTGATATGGAGAGGTGGGCTCTCGATGAGATTTATGAGACCGCTTTCCAGCAGAAATATAATGTGCAGGTGTCGGGCGGTACTGAGAGCACTACCTATATGTTCTCTTTGGGTTACTATGACCAGGACAGCAACCTAAAGGGTCATAACAACAACGGTAAGCAGCGCTATAATATGCGTATGAATATCGGTACGGATATCGGCCGTCTGCACCTCGGGGCAATCATGGGCTTTACCCGTAGCGATTCCAAGAAGTTTAACGGTTACGAGGGCAACGTATATGCCGACTGTAAGCGAATCCCATCATACTACTATTATAATATGATTGATGAAGAGGGACGCTACATGTCTAACGATGTTTATGGCAGCGGTGTGCCTATCGCAATGCTTGATGGCGACGGCTACAACAAATATCGCAACAATGACTTCGACGGCAGTCTTACAGCTGACTTTAAGATTATAGAGGGCTTGAAACTTCGTGGAAGTATGGGCGCTAACGTCCACACTGAGTTCCGTGATTCGAAATGGGTTCCTTGGATGTATTATGATCAGGATTACAATTATCTCTGCCAAGGCACAGCTAAGGATTATAAATCAGATTCATGGTCGAAAAACTACTGGTTGCTCAACTCCCAGATAATGCTTGATTTCAACCGCACATTCGGCGACCATAACGTGATTGCTCTCATCGGTCTTACCAACGAGTCGACCACACGCAAGGAGCACAGCTACTGGTTTAACTATGCGGATCCCGAGCTTTGGAAACCAACTGACCAGACCAACAGTGAGGTTGGCAATATAGGAGGTAACACACCTACCACAAGCACCGCACGCACCTCCATCACCTCTGTTATCGGACGTGCAGGCTACAATTGGAAGAGCCGTTACTTCGCAGAGTTCACATTCCGTTATGACGGTTCTTCAAAATTCCATAAGGATCATCGTTGGGGCTTCTTCCCCTCGGTTTCGCTCGCATGGCGTCCCACTGAGGAATCTTTCCTTGATCTCTACCGTCAGAACATCGGCGATTTGAAGATTCGTGGTTCATGGGGTATCCTTGGTAACCAGGCTGTAGGCGATTATGCCTACATCACCACCTATGATCCTAATGCCAACGGCTATGTGATCAACAATCAGCTTGTGACCTCCGCCGGTTTTGCACTCAAGGATCCCAGTCTGACTTGGGAGAAGACCCACTCATGGGATATCGGTTTTGACGCTACATTCCTGAGAGGTGCTCTTACAGTAGCTTTCGACTACTTCTACAAGAGAACGAAAGATATTCTCCAGACTCCACAATTCCCCGGCATCTATGGCACAACAGTGCCTAACACCAATATGGGCGAGATGAGCAACCAGGGTTGGGAACTTTCGATCAACTATTATCTCACAACCGGCAAGTGGCACCATTCATTCGCCTTTAACCTTGGTGACACCCACAACAAGATGATCAGTTTCCCCGGTCATTATCAGATTTCGGGCGATGCAGAGGCCTGGCGTGTGATTCAGGAAGGTAAACCTGTCAACGATTACTATGGCTATAAGGTGATAGGTATGTTCCAGACTTATGAGGAGATCGAGAAATCTGCCACTCCTCCCGGATTGTCACTCCAGCCCGGCGACCTTAAGTTTAAAGATGTCAACGGCGACGGTATCATCGACCAGAACGACCGGGTTGCTCTCGGCAGCGCGTTCCCCCGTTATACTTTCGGCTTCAATTATGGTCTTGAATGGAAAGGATTCGACTTCTCGATGTTCCTTCAGGGTGTAGGCAAACGTACTCAGTTTATCCGTGGCGAGATGATAGAGCCTTTCCACGTAGGCTATGCGCTTACAATGTATAAGCACCAGCTTGACTTCTGGACTCCCACCAACACTGACGCCAAGTATCCTCGTCTATCTACCAATGGCACGGACTCCAACGAGAACAACTTCCGTATGGGCAACTCTCTGAATATGCTTAACGGTGCTTATGTGCGCCTCAAGAATGTACAGATTGGTTATACTCTGCCCGAGTCTGTCAACAAACTGCTTGGAATGCAGAAGTGCAGAATTTATGTGAATGGTGAGAACCTCCTTACTTTCAGCCATAACTCATGGATTGATCCTGAGGTGACCGACTTTAACTCCAACATGGGTAACTCAGGTGATAACTCTTATCGCGCATATCCTACGTTGAAGTATTACGGTTTCGGACTTGACGTAACATTCTAAAAGAAACAACAGCAATGAAAATAAATAAATTACTTGTATCAATGGCGTTGTACACGGGAACTTTAGCTCTGACCGGTTGCAACGACCTTGATCAAACCCCCAGCGATCAGTATACACCGGATAACTTCTGGCCCAACCATGCCGAGTATATGGTAATGACCGCTTACAGCCAGATGTATAATGACGGTTGGATCTGGGATTGGGAGAAACTTTGTGATAATATGTGGAACGGCTATCGTTCCGGTGACGAACATGTGATTCGCCGTGGCCTCGGTCGCGCCACCACAGGTAAGTTTGGTTGGAACGGCTATTATCAAGGTATCAAAAGCTGTCATGTATTCCTCGAGAACGCCGATAAGATGTCGGATACAGCTCCTGAGTATGCAGACCGTCTCAAGGCTGAGGCAAGCTACATACGCGACTGGATTTACTTCCGCCTCACTTCTCTATATGGCGATATCCCGTTCTTCATGAGTGACCCCACCCTTGATGAGACAAAAGTAATCAAGCGAACTCCGGCAAAGGAGGTGCTCAGCACCATCAAGGCTGATCTTGAGGATCTTATCCAGTATCTCCCTAAAAAGGATCAACTCCCCGACAGTGAGAGAGGTCGTCTCACTCAGGCTGCCGCTGCTACACTTCTGGCCCGTATCGCTCTTTGGGAAAACGACTATCAGGAGGCTGTGAAATGGACTCAGAACATCATGAACGGCGAATATGGAAGATATACACTTTTCCCCGATTACGCCGGTCTCTTCAAGGCCGAGAATGAGTATAATGACGAGGTTATACTTGATCGTGGTTACATAGAGAAGCTCTATACTTGGGGCGCATACAAGAATATGCACCCGCGTGCATGCATGGACGGTGCCGATTTTGTCAGCTGGACTCCTACCCAGAGCCTTGTCGATTCTTATCTTACTCTCGGTGGCTACCGTTGGGATGAAGCGGGCACTGACTTTGATCCTGAGAACCCTTATGAGAACCGCGACCCACGTCTGCATGCCTCGATCATCTGCGACGGTGATGTTGTCACTGACTGGTGTACGGGTGAAGACCACACCATTTATATCAATAGAAATAAGTGGGCAGGTCAAGATGTATATCAGAAAGATTTGGTTGCTAACGACGGTAATGCCAATGAGGCCACTTACACCGGTTATTATGCACGCAAATATTTCGAGACCTCTCTTGATGACACCGGGTATACTTCAGGCACCAACCTTATCATCATGCGCTATG
>CAMWZE010000138.1 GCA_947178685.1 uncultured Porphyromonadaceae bacterium | reverse complement strand
TACCGATATATATGCAGAAAATACATATGTTCAGGATCCCGTTGCTCTATATCAGCAATTGGCGCTTGATGAAAATGGTAAACCTTATATCCAGCATCCTTTGGAAAGCGCTGACTACAAAGGCGAATGCTACATGATTGACGAATTTGGAGGCATACAATGGAACAAAAAGATGGACGCACCGGAAGTGGCTTCGGAGGAGGCTTTCTGGGGTTATGGAAATGCTCCGAGAACCATAGAGGAATACTATCGCCGACTTGAGGATCAGGTAAATGTAATCCTGAGCCTTGACCATATAGCCGGCTTCTGCTTCACTCAGATTGTAGACGTGGAGCTTGAAAAAAATGGCATATATACCTACGACCGCAGTCAAAAATTCGATATGGACCGCATCAAACGGATATTCTCGAAACCACGTGAACAGGCTAAAGCCGAAGTGGAGGAGATGCTCTCCAAAAATGCTCAACTGAAAGCCGATAACGCAAAATAATTATTAACTAACTAAACCAAACTGACCATGAGAAAGCAAGCATTACTTCTTTCATCCGCAGCTATATGCTGCCTGGGAGCTGTCGCCCAGACTCTCCCGGAGGGCACTACAGCTCTCCTTCCCGCCGGTGTAAAAGCCAATATAACTCAAAACAAACAATTCTATGGACAGAAAAATCTCTGTGTAGCCGGCTCTCCTGAAACCGGATACAAGGCTTTCTTCTCTGCAACTGATGCCGACCATGGCGAGGAATTGTGGATCACCGATGGTACTCCGGAAGGCACCCGTATGGTTAAGGATATACTTCCCGGTGTCGGCACTTCCGACATCCAGTATCTCACACGCTTCAACGATAAGGTGGTGTTCTCTGCCAATGACGGTGAGAACGGATATGAGCTCTGGATTTCTGACGGCACCGAAGCCGGCACACGTATGGTGAAAGATATTCATGAGATGGACAGCTCGAACCCCATCGGGTTCTGCCAGATGGATGAGAATAGATTCATATTCTTCGCTACCGACTTCGACAGCGAGCTTGAATATGAGAATCCTCAGAAATGGCTCTGGATTTCCGACGGCACTGAGGAAGGCACCTCTCTTGTAGCCAAAGTGGATTGCGCATTTCCGGGTGTGGAAGAGGCCGACAACCGCTGGGGCGCCGTGCAGAGAGTTGGTCGCAAGGTATTCTTCAAGGCTGAGGAGGCTGACAAGAACGGAAAGACAAGTGGCGTGGAGATATGGGTGACCGACGGAACCGAAGCCGGCACTCATATCGTGAAGGATATAAATATTGAGCCCAACGTGAATAAGGAGGGATCCACACTCTCTTCAGCTCCGGCCCACCTCATCAACTTCTATAACGAAAAACTCTTCTTCAAGGCATGGTCGATCGATTCCGGTAATGAGCCTTGGGCTTCCGACGGAACAGAAGAGGGTACATATGAGATTTTCAATACAAACACAGCAGTAGGTGACAACGGCCTCGGCATAGGCGGCGGTGTTACAATGGTAGGTGAGCCTTACAATGGCATGATCGTATTCCGCACCGGCAGCCCCACATATGGCAGCGAGCTCGGATTCACAACTTGTGAAAAGGACAACTACGGATGCATCGACATATTCACCTATGAACCCACCAACTCCAGCGAGTCTTTCCCTGACAGCGGTGTGGTATTCGACGGTCTCTACATGTTCTGTGCAGCCACCGGTTTTGATGCCGCTGTTGAAAGCCACAGAGGTGGAGAGCTCCACTGCTTCGACGGAGAGAAAGTATGGATGCAATATGACTACGCTCCGGGCGTCGGTTGCAACTGGGTGAAAGAACCTCTGGTTGTAGGCGGGTCTCTCTACTGGTGGAATGAGGGTGATCTCGACGGCACCACAGCCACCAATACTAAGCTCCATCGTCTCGATGCATGGGATGGTGTGCCTACTATCATTTCCAATATCGATGCTAACGGCGACAAGGTGTACGGACTCCGTAATCTTGCGGGCGATCTCCTCTACACCTCGGCTGTTACTAATCAGCTATATTGTTACCACTATCGTCAGGCGGGATACGACCCATCCAAAAATCCTGATGTGATGGAACCGGAATATCGCACTCGTGCAGAAATCGCCGACGATAACAATAGCGGTGTCGCTGACATAATCGACAACAACAATGCTCCCGTAGAGTTTTTCAATCTTCAGGGTGTAAAGGTAAGCGGAACAGAGCCCGGTCTATATATCCGTCGTCAAGGTTCTAACGCAACCAAAGTCATAGTAAGATAAGAATATTTCTTATTTATAACCCGGAGGCGGATCTCGCCGCCTCCGGTGTTTTCCTTAATAATCTCCTGCACGTATTTCGCAGACAACGAATAACCCTACACATGAACCATGTATAAACAAATATCCCGGATCTTAGCTTTATTGCTATTATCCTTTTTCACACTGAACGTCGCGGCGCAGGATATGATCACTGTGAGCGGAACTGTAAGCGATCCCAACGAAGGGGAGCCGGTGATAGCGGCCTCCGTTATGATTAAAGGTACAAAAACCGGTACTTTCACCGACATTGAAGGAAAATATTCCATTAAGGCTCCGGCGAACGCCACTCTCGTTTTCTCTTGTCTTGGCTACGCGACCATTGAGCAGAAAATCAATGGCCGTAAAGAAATAAACATCGAGATGTCTACAAGCAATCAGACTCTTGACGAGCTGATAGTTGTTGGTTACGGTGTACAACGCAAGAGCGATGTCACAGGCTCCATATCTTCTGTCAGTGGCAAAGAGGTAAGCGAGGTGCCAACTTCTTCAGTTTTACAGGCTCTCCAGGGAAAGGCTTCCGGCGTCAATATCATTCAGAACAGTGGAGCTCCCGGTGGCGCTACCACTATCAAAATTCGTGGCACAGGAACAGTCAATGATGCCGACCCTCTTTATGTGGTTGACGGCTTTATCGTAGATGATATCACACACCTCAGCAATAATGATATCGCAAATATCGAAATATTTAAGGATGCGGCATCTTCGGCGGTTTACGGTGCACGTGCGGCTAATGGTGTGGTGGTAATCACGACAAAACAGGGTGAGGCGGGGAAAGTGTCGGTGACATTCGACAGCTACGTCGGCTTCTCCAATCCTTGGAAGAAAATAAATGTGATGGGCACTGAAGATTATGCCCTTATGCAGGATTATATAAACGGCACATCACTTTATTCAGCCGATGGCCGTCTGTATCAAACCAAGCAACCCGATGGTTCATATATTTATGACGACCATAAGCATTTTCTTGTAGACACCATAGTGAGAAACTCTCCTGCCAATTGGTGGGATGTCATCACTCGCACCGGAATAAAACAACAATATAACCTTGCAGTGAGCGGGGGCAATGAAAATACTAAATTCCTTGTCAGTGCCGGATATTTCAACGAGAAAGGTATTGTAAAATCTTCCGACTACAATCGCTTCAACGCTCGTGTCAACATAAACCAGAAAATTGTGAAATGGCTTACGTTGATGGCTAATCTTTCTTATTCTAATGAAAATCGTGATCTTATCCCGGAAGGTTCTTCATCTGTACTCAAACGCTCTCTCTATCAGAATCCGATGGTGATGACATACAACACCAAGGGGTATTGGACTGAAGATCATCCTCTGGCTCAACTTGCCCGTTATCATAGATCAACCAAGCGTGACCGTTTTGACTTAAATGCCACCCTCTCGGCTGATTTTCTTAAATTCTTCAACTATCAGTTTAAGGCTTCCTATTACGTAGCTCCTCAACACAACAGCCAGTTCTCCGAGGTCAATGCTCTTGAGGAGGATTTTCTGATGACTGACCTGTCAACTATTTACAATTATCGCAACACCATTACCAAGTGGGAGATTAATAATCTCCTTACTTTCAACTGGCATAACGATATGCATTCAGTGACAGCGCTTGCAGGCCAGACAGCCGAAGGATACAAAAATTCCTGGCAGGAGTCAACCAAAAGAGGCACTCCCTCCAACGATCCTAATCAATGGTTCCTTTCCAGTGGTTTCACCGGTGACAAGACTAACGGACTTGACCGTAAATGGACTGCTGTCGGTTTTATCGGGCGTGTCAACTACAGCTTCAATGACCGCTACCTATTGCAGGCAAATATGCGTATCGATGGTTCATCCATGTTCTCTAAAGAGAATCGCTGGGGCACATTCCCTTCCGTTTCCTTAGGTTGGAAATTCTCTTCCGAAAGCTTCCTTCGTGATCAGACCTGGCTTTCTCTTGGAAAACTCAGAGTGGGTTGGGGTAAACTCGGCAACAATCGTATCGATGAGCTCTCTCGCTATACTTATCTCCTAAGTCAATATAACTATCCCTACGGACAAGGCACTCACGTGCTTCAACCCGGTTTCACATCTGTTACGATCGGCAACGACAATATCAAATGGGAGAAAACCGAGACCTATAACGTTGGACTTGACCTCGCGTTTCTCGACAACCGATTGGTGTTCGGTGCAGAGTATTTCGACAAGAAAACCACCGATATGCTTCTTGCTGTCCCCACCGTGCTTTCTGCAGGCCTTGACATCGATCCGATGACAAATGCCGGTGCAGTGCGAAATTATGGTGTAGAAACAAATCTTACGTACAGACAGACCCTGGGTAGATTCTCATTCAATGTAGGATTCAATCTTTCCTGGATTAAGAATGAAGTCACATCTCTTGGCACCGGCAATGAGCCAATCTATGGTGCATATCTTTCTGAAGGAAGTATTGTTGATTATGTCACCAAGACTGCGGTGGGACGCCCTATAGGCAGCTTCTACGGATATGTTACCGACGGTATTTTCCAGTCTTACGATGAGGTGCGCGCGTCCGCTCAATATGAACCCGGCAAAATGGATTCCGAACAGACTACGCGTGTGGGTGATTTCAGATTCAAGGATCTCAACGGCGATGGTAGAATCACGGCTGAAGACCGCACTTATCTCGGATCTCCCCTCCCCGATTTTGTATTTGGTGTGCCATTGAATTTCAAATATGATTTCAAAGCCGGAGGGCTTGAACTTTCAATGTTCTTCCAGGGACAGACCGGAAACAAGATATATAACGTGATGGATTATTATCTTTACAATGCTGCTGTAGGAAACGTGTATGCAGATATACGCGGCAAACACTGGTCGGGGCAGGTAGCGGAAAACAGAGCTTTCTTCCCTCTCAATACATCTGCCGAAATTCCTGATCTCGACCCTAACGACGCACCTCGCAACTTCCGCTCAAGTAATTTCTTTGTAAAAGATGGATCTTATGTCCGCCTGAAGGAGTTGCGTCTGGCCTACTCGATCAATCAG
>CAMWZE010000137.1 GCA_947178685.1 uncultured Porphyromonadaceae bacterium | reverse complement strand
AATAAGAAACCGTTGCGATGTCGATACATCGCAACGGTTTCTTATTTGCTTGCTTCCGGGGCACCAGAAGGGAAACTTCCGGGAGGACGGGGAGAATTGACTTCGGTATGAGGCGGTAAACAGGGCTTCGGCCCGTGGTCGTAAATAGGGGAGGCGAGCAGGCAATAAATAGGGGGAGGAAAGCGTTTTTTAAGGTAATGAAACCTACTCTGAATAAAATTGTTTTCGCCACCAATAACGCTCATAAGCTTGAGGAGGCACGCGCCCTTGCAGCAGGGGCTTTCGAGATACTGTCGCTGGCGGATATAGACTGCCATGATGATATTCCTGAAACAGCGGATACGCTTGAGGGCAACGCCCTTATAAAGGCCCGGTGGGTGAAGGAGCATTATGGCTATGACTGCTTCGCGGATGACACCGGATTGATGGTGACGGCTCTTGACGGCGCCCCGGGGGTGTATAGCGCGCGCTATGCCGGACCGGAGTGTGTTGCGGCTGACAATATGGCGCTGCTGTTGCATAATATGGAGGGTAAAACCGACCGCCGGGCAGCGTTTGTTACTGTGATAGCTCTCACTCTCGGCGGAGAGGAGCATCTTTTCAGAGGGAGCGTGGAGGGCACCATAGCCACAGAACCCCACGGAAACGGGGGCTTCGGCTATGATCCGATATTTGTGCCGGTGGAGTCGGGAATCGCTTTCGCTGAAATGACTCCGGAGGATAAGAACGCTATATCTCATCGCGGACGCGCCATGAGGAAATTTATTGAATTTATCAGATAATGAAGCATATACTCTCTCTTGCCTTGGCCTTGAGCGGCACGGTTGCCGTGTGGGCCAATCCCAATTGGAAGATACATACCACTTTCGACGAGGAGGTGTCGCGCATTGTAGACACCCCCTCGCATACGTATTTCATAAGCCGTACACAACCATACCGGGCTAATGTGGCCCAGAACAAGGATAATCTCTATTCCCTATTCCGTTATGATAAGGATGCCGACGAACTGATGAATCTATCGGCCGACAATTTGCTGACGGAGAATGTGGTGCAATGCGTGGAGTATTCCCCGGAGAAGAGGATGCTCGTGGTGGTGTATGCAAACAATAACATAGACCTGCTCTACGACAACGGAGAGACCGTGAACATACCTGCCTATATGCAGGCTACGGTGGCGCACACGAAGGATGTGAACTCGATATTCATAGACGCACCGGCCGACAGGGTGTATCTATGCACGGAGTTTGGATATGTGGCTCTCAACGATAAGAAACTTGAAGTGGCAGACAGCCGTATCTATGGATTCCCGGTGAAGGGTATGTCGCGGACTGGAGACACCATCCTGTTGCTCACACAAGATGCTCTCTATTCCGCACCGATCTCCGCCCCAAGGTATAATCTTTCGGAATATACCAAGGTGGCGGATATGCCGGATGCCGCATGGCTCGTGAGGATAGGCGACGGTGTGAGCCTCGTGTGTGCCGGTAAGAGTGGCAGCCAGAATACTTACGTAGTGTCGGAAGAGGCTGGCAGACTTACCCTCAATGAATCGAGGTCGGGCCACATATACAATGTGGAGCATAACAATGACGGAGTTACCTTGGCCGACAGTAATCATATATTCCAGTATCAACCTGACGGACACTACAAAGCCATTGTGCGTCATGCTGACGACCGAGGTATGGCGGCCGCATCGGCCGACTTCTCGGAGATATGGTATGGAAAGATGCGCAAGGGAATCTGCAGCCGTCGCTATAATCCCGACACGGAGGAGAAATGGAGTGTCACCCGCGACTATATGCTGCCGGATGCTCCGGCGCCGTTCCGCACACCGAATATGGCATGGCATAAGGAATATGGATTGCTTGTGGCTAACCATGGCTATGACTGGAACTTCACCAACCATTCGGTGAATTCACCGATTCTTCTGAGCGCCTACCGCGACGGACGCTGGACTCAGGTGTCGCCGGTGTATACCAATCCGGAGATAGTGGCATCGCTCATGAACCCCAACGGACTGGCAGTGGATCCGGACAATACCGATCTTGTATATTTCGGCTCTCTGCTCCACGGCATAGAGCGTATAAACCTCCGTGATGGCTCCGACATACTGCATATGTCGCGCAAAAGCGATCCATTCCGTAATGAGCCCGGATTTGTGGAGATTGTGCCCGATCAGTCGGGCCAGACATCGCCTGTGGCCGGCGCAGGTAACACCTGGACAGCCCTGAGCATGTTTTCCGCTCCTGAATTCGACAGTTACGGCAATATGTGGATGGCCCATTCCGACTGGGACGACCAACGACCTCTGCAGATACATCTTTACTGCTGGGAGGCTGCCGACCGGCGTGCATCGGTCGACGCCGCATCCTTCCGCCCCATGCACAGACTGGCTGTGGAGGGACTGAGTGTAAAGAATAATCAGTTTGTGACTCCGTTGGTCACCAGCCGCAACAAGGATATCGTGTTATGGACCAACAGTTCTCACGAAGGAGACATGATGCTCATGCACACCAACGGAACACCGTCCGACCAGAGCGACGACAAGGTGATACATATGAACACCTACACCGATCAGGATGGTTCGGACTTCGAGGTGCAATATATCAAACAGTTTCTTGAGGATCCTATAACAGGTTATGTGTGGGTAGCCCACGGTGGAGGTGTATTCTATTTCAATCCTAACGACTGGCTTGACGGACGCCTTAAGGTGACGAGAGTGAAGGTGGCCCGCAATGATGGTACGAATCTTGCCGACTACCTGCTGAACGACGTGAGCGTTAACCGTATAGCTATAGACGGCAATGGCCGTAAATGGTTTGCCACCTCCGGCGCCGGGGTGGTGTGTACCTCTTCCGACGGACGTACAATCGAGGAGGAGATCACCAGTGCAGACACTCCGCTGCCTGACGACATAGTGTATGGGCTCGCCTATATACCGGACACAAACTCGATGATGTTCTCCACCCACATGGGTATGGCAGAATATTTCCTCTCTGCCGGAGGGAGCGAAGGTGAGGGCGCCACTGAGGCGCGTGCCTATCCAAACCCCGTTAGACCGGACTACTTCGGCTATGTCACGATCGATAACATACCGGACGGGTCACTTGTGAAGATAGTTGACTCGAGAGGTAATCTTGTGAAGGACCTCGGCTATGTGTCGGGCGAGACGAAGTGGGATGTGACCGACCTCTCATTCCGCAGGGTAGGAAGCGGGGTATATTACATTCTCACTTCCGGCGACGCGAATTCATCGACCGCTACCGCCACAGTAGGGAAAATATTGGTGGTGAACTGACAGGAATCAAAAGACATGAATTAAAATGGGAAAGAACAAACTGAAGAAATTCGCCGACATGGACACGTTCCGTTGTGCCCTGCAATATCCGAGGGAGGTTCTCCTTGCGGAGGGTTTCCCTTATTACGGGAAATGGAACGGAGGCTTTTTCAGCCAAGAGGGTCCTATAACACTTGAGCTCGGCTGTGGCAAGGGGGAATACACTGTAGCCTTGGCAAAGAGCAATCAAGACAGGAACTACATAGGTGTGGACATAAAGGGAGCCAGGATGTGGAGCGGCGCGCGCACAGTAGAGGAGGAGGGGATAACCAACGCGGCTTTCCTACGCGCCGAGATCGAGAACATCGATAAGTTTTTCGCCCCCGGAGAGGTGGATGAGATATGGATCACTTTCCCCGACCCGCAGATGCAGAAGACCCGCAAGCGTCTCACCTCGACCCGATTTCTTGAGATGTATGGCCGCTTCCTGAAGCCGGGAGGGGTGATCAATCTAAAGACTGACTCCCCATTTCTCTATGAATACACGAAGCGGCTGGCGGAGCTTAACGGTTTTGAGATTCTCACCATCACCGACGACCTCTACGGGAGTGGCATGGCCGACCCTGTGAGCAGCATCAAGACCTACTACGAGAGCCAGTGGCTTTCGAGAGGGAAGAAGATAAAGCTCATAAGCATGCGTCCCGGGCACCTCACTGACCTTAAGGAGCCGGAGGCCGACGACATAGAACGCGATGACTACCGGGCATACACACGGCACACACCGATGCCCGAGATAAAATTATAAAAGTAAGAAATCATGCAATTATATCCCAATCTGATACTTGACGCACTCAAGAACGTGAAGTATCCCGGCAACGGAAAGACACTCGCAGAGAACGAGATGATAGAAGATGACATCCGCATAGACGGTAACAAAGTGTCGTTCTCTCTCATCTTCGAGAAGCCGACCGATCCATTCATACGCAGTGTTGTTCGCTCGGCAGAGACAGCCATCAACACATATATATCACCCGAGGTGGAGGTGAAGGGGAACATTGCGGTGAAATATAGAAAACCTGTAGCGGAGAAGCCCGCCACACCACTCCCCGGCGTAAAGAATATAATAGGTATCTCATCAGGCAAGGGTGGAGTAGGAAAGAGCACCGTAGCCGCCAACATCGCCATATCCTTGGCAGCTAAAGGCTACAAGGTGGGTCTGCTTGACGCTGATATATTCGGCCCTTCGATGCCAAAGATGTTTGGTGTGGAAGATGAGACTCTATATATGGTCAACAAGGAGGGACGCGACTGGATAGAGCCGGTAGAGAAATATGGAGTGAAGATGCTCTCGATCGGTTTTGTAGTAGACAAGGACAGTGCGGTTCTCTGGCGTGGAGGAATGGCCAGCAATGCTCTGAAGCAGCTCATCACCGACGCATGGTGGGGTGATCTGGATTACTTCCTGATTGATATGCCTCCCGGCACAAGCGATATCCATCTGACACTTGTGCAGACGCTGCCGATCACCGGAGTGGTGGTGGTGTCGACACCTCAGGAGGTGGCATTGGCCGATGCCAGAAAGGGTATAGCGATGTTCAAGAGCGATAAGATCAATGTGCCAATTCTCGGACTCGTGGAGAATATGGCCTGGTTTACACCTGCCCCACATCCAGAAGAGAAATACTATATCTTCGGTGACGGAGGGGCAGTGCGTCTGGCCGAAGAACTCGGTGTCAAACTATTGGCGCAGATTCCACTTGTAGCCGACATCTGCTCGACGGCCGACCTGGGTGCTCCCATAGCGTTAGCATTTGCCGAGAGAGGTAAAGCTCCGGAAAATCCGGAGGTGAAGGCTTTTGGTGACCTTGCTGAAGCCGTGGTGAAGGCCTGCGATGAGCGTAACGAGCAATTGCCGCCGACAACAGTGGTGCAGACACATTAAGCAAATTTCATACAAAAACATATCAGGGAGAATATTCACCGTGAATATTCTCCCTGATATGTTTTTGTATGAGCGGTTAGGTCAGGTAACCAATT
>CAMWZE010000136.1 GCA_947178685.1 uncultured Porphyromonadaceae bacterium | reverse complement strand
CTTCAGGTCTCTGAGATTCAAGATATGTATTTCTGAATTCGGATCTGGCATTATCTCTCCCTTAAGGGGATTCTCCTCCTCACCATAATGAAATTCAAGCCGTGTCAGAGAAGTGGCTGAACGCTTGTGTATTCTCACGGTTAGTGTAGCCTCCGTACGGGTTATGCCGGTAGCCTCGAATGTCTCTATTATCGGCTCAAGATTATCCGGAGCAGGGGTAGATGAACACCCCTGCGACAGCAGACACATAATTGTGGCCGCCATCGCAACAACCGGAATATTAAACTTTAACAATATATATCGTATACTCCTCATTACTTACCTCCCAGTCTGATTCCCACACCTATCGTACCAAACCATTCGCGACCTTTTATAGTGACGGCAGACGCAGCCACCGACACTCTGCCGAATGTCAGTTGCAGTCCGGCCTCAAACGACACTCCCTCTATGCTGTAATACGAGTTGCGCAAATATCCTCCTCCCTCTGATTCTGCCAATTCCCATGCAAGAGCGGTTGAGGAATAACCAATACCCTCAAAAACCGACACGCGGTCTGTCAACCGATGGGTCGCCCCACCGTTAATCATGAACACACTCCGGCGGGTGCGGCCCGTATAAAAAGGAATTTCCCCGGATCTCTCCCCATCCTTACCGCATTCACCCAGAGTTTTGCCGATTTTTCCGAAGTCGGTGGAGATATGCAAAAAGCCACCTGTCCGCTTCCCGATGGTCAACATAACACCACCCATGGTCTCCTTAGATCTCCCACCATAGCCAAGCGTAGCAAGCAGACCATATCTCAGTGGCAACTTCTCTTTCGGTTTCTCTACAAGCAGTGTGTCGGTACGGGTCACCACAAGTGTATCAATCACAGTAGTGACCGCCGGGGGAGCCGGAGGGATATCGATCAATCTCTGCGGTTCATCAATCCTCATTTCATAAGTGATATGGCTGTCGATCCGCATCGGCAATACATAGTCGCGTATCACCCCATATTCCGCATGCTTGATGGTAAGTTTCTTTGTGCCGTGTGGCAACCACAACCATATCTCCCCGGGCTTATCTTCACGCTTTACAATGCCAAGCGGCGTAGAGAACACGAAATCTTCCGAAGCCTCTACCTTCAGCAGTCCACAGTCGTCTTCATTGAGATCCTTTACCGGATTGATAAATGCCGTAATGTCGTTAGGCAACTGACGGAAAGAACCCACGGAGAAACGCTGTGCCCGGATTTCGGGTACAGATAATGCCGCCAGTAAATACATAAGTAGCAAAATAATTGTGAATCTATGGTGCTCCATTTCCCTGAGATTATTGATATGAATTCGCCCGACTGGTATGCGTAAGCACATGATTGATATCAGAACTTCATTCAAGATTGAAATCACTTATATCTATCAGATCCTCCTCTCTCACCCCCTCCGCATCCGTCGGTTGCCATGTGCGCACATGAATCAGTGGCATCGATATATCACGGAAATCCCACAGAAGAAAGAGATAGCCGTCATCGGAATAGTCTCCTCCTTTGTAGGATTGTCTTAATCTTACGCCATAGATTCCCGGCAAGGTGGGATGTCGCATTATCTTGAAGTCGAAAAATTTCAGATCTATCTCTTTCCCGGAGTCGAAAAGTGCCCTCAGCTTCTCAAGATACTCTCGCTTTGACCGCAGGCTGTATCTCACGTTAGAGCTTCCACTCTGAGATTCTGATGTCGTTTTCCCGGTTTTTACCATATGGCCGACGATAATAAGGGCATTATCACTAAACACTTGACGGATAAAATCGATATCTCGTGTGGTATAGGCTGTCCGAAGATGTTCGCAATAACTCAGAATGCGCCGGCGACTTATCGAATCTGTCTCATCAAGACCTCCCCTCAACACTTTGAGCGCCTCTTTCCGAAATGGATGGTCGGCAACCATCCTGCTCACGTCGGCCTCTCTGAATCTTGTAAATGCTACTACTGCCTCTTTTCCCTGTGATATGTCTGACCTCTCAGTGCCCTGCGACCTATCAGACCTCTCAGTGCCCTGTGGTCTCTCCGGCTCCTCAGTTCCATTTGTGGCAGCCATAGATTTAACCACTGCCATATCGTCGGTTGCTTTAGCAGACTCTATTTCCGGGCGATTGATTGTGTCGGTTGAGTTCTCCACCATATTCCCCTCCCGTGATAAAACAAGAGTAGGGCGACTATATAAAAAGGCCGCCCAAACTCCTAATATCACACTAAGGATCAATAACGATATGTTGATTTTCCTCCTTCTTCTCGACATTAAAAAAATATGTTTCTCAATTCCAATCGGTGATCTCTCCACCTATCTCGATCTTCACCTGCTCAGGATTCTTGTCTACCACGAGATTTACAATATGATGTATACCCGGTTTGAACAAGAATTTACTCTCATACAGGAATGAGACTCCGTTCATCACCACCTCTATGAGTGGCACACGATTCTCCAGTCGCTGTGGCACTATGATGGCCGAGTAAGTTGTGGCCCCCTCCTGCCTTGCCGTCACTGTCTTGCCTGTGCCGCGCATTGTCTTCGTTGCCACGCCTGCTGTCATGTCGATGCTCGCCTCCGTGACTGTATTGTGTATATACACCGTGGCTTGCTCCGGAATCTCTCCCTCGAAATCCTCCCCTTTGATAAGGCGGATGGTGAGCTTGCTCATTATGTGGCGGAATTGGAGAGCCACCGGTTCTGCCGACGCCGTTATCCCCTTGGCTGAGGCGAAAAGGAAATCGGAGGCCTCGTAGCATCCCATTCCCGCCGACGTAGCGGCTCGCTGATCTCTCTCTATCTCAAACGGCATATCCGTTATGGAGCTTACATCTTCAATGCGCGGATAGTAGGCATACGCATTATATTCTCCCGCATCCCAGTAAAGTGTGCGGGATGCATTCCATGAAGTCCCCGAAAAGGTAAGACCCTCATTGTTAACCATATTACCGCTGACCTCAAGAATCTTTCCGGACTCCGCCACATACAGACCCACCACATCACCGGTCTCGAATGAGGTGTCTGTGGCACGCGTCTGCGACGGATGGCTGAATCTGAACTCCATAGGGGTTTTACCTTCCGGAATCTCCCCTTTCAGTTCCATCGGATCGTTGGAACATGAATACATTCCTACGGTCAACAGTAAAACGCTGACTACTGATTTTATATTGTGCTTCATTTCAGTTGATGCTTTTGTGGTTGGTGCTGTTTAAACCCCTTTCTTTGTGCGTTTCCCGTGCAAGGGACTGCCTTTGTGGATTACAGGCGACATCGAGTGTTCTCTCATCGCCGGCACTCCCTCCGCATGGTCGTAACTTCTGCTGACTGTTCCGGCATCGCGTTTGTCGAGTGCCACAAATTCCTCGAAATCATACGTCTCACCCGCATATCTCTTTATACGTTTCACGATACTCTCGCGGCTGATCGTGCTGTAATACGGTATGTCGTTATTCATACAGCTGTTCTGTTCAGAGCGGAATACGCCTCGGTTATGCATGTAGCCCCCCTCGAAGATATCTACGATATCACTATATCGCGAATCGAAAATCAGATGGCTCCACCCTACTTCGTGCATCTTGCCGGTCAGCTCGATATTATCATACCATCCTAACAATTTCCCATAGTTGATTGCATCCACATGGCCGCAACATGTGCAGATACATGCATCTATGAATGTATTATGATAGATATACTCGTCAGCTAATTTTCCGAAACCATGTCCGCCGGCTTCATGTTGTATCACTCCTCGTGAATCCAACGGATAGCCGTAGTCGCTCTTTGGACAGAACGCTATTGCAAAACCCGACTCCCACATCTGGCATATGCCTCCGTAGTCGGTGCTGTTGGGCACAATGATCACAAGTGTCCGGTCAAGATTGTCATCGTTGACGGTGGGAGCATTCAGCACATAGTCTATCACCTCGTCGTAGTCACATCTCAGACCTACACCTCCCGTATAGGTGGTATTAAACCTGTTATATCTGATAGTATTAACTGTCCCAACGCCGGTCTCAGTAGACAGAGGGAAAGCGGTGTAGACATTGAAATAATCTCTGTAGGTGGTGTAAGGCTCTATGCCGAAGAAATATTCCACCTGTTGTTTCATATCTGCAAGATAGGTGCCCTCGGATATCTCCTTGGCATCATATCCGTCGCCGATAATCACGATATTGATGCCGCCATTATTCCCTTTTGTAGCTTTCTGAAGGGTAAGATACTCATCCTCGCCATACTCATAGCCATATTGTGTGACATGGCATTTGTGGGTATAGTCCTTCCCTTTGAGCCGGAACACCACGTCGCCTTCCCGCGCTTCTGTTGATGAACCCTGTTTTATGGTAAGCGTGACCTCACTCTTCTTTGTGCCGTCGGTCTGCGACAGTTCACACCAGTCAGGTTTCGATGCGAGTTCCCAATCTCCCTCGGCATCTATAACAAGGGTCTGCTTATGCTCGGTGCTGAGCGCACATGCCACCGACGGACGGCACACGAGTTCGTGATGGGCCGCGATACGCTTGAATTCACACCAGCCCAAAGCCGCCTGATATTGCGCTATAGCAGCTTCCGGCACCTCCAAAGAGAAGTTATCTTTAGCAACGCCATCAAAAGCTCCCGCCTGAATATACGGTGGTATCTCACTCTTGCTCACCATCTTTCCGATGCCGTAGCACCCTTGAAACGCACCGCCATCCTCACCATAGCTCGCCTCATAGCGGATATTTTCAAGGCTCTCCGGAAATACGACGCCTTCCAAACTGCGACAATGGGCAAACGCTCCCGCGCCAATGGTAAGAAGGCCCTCTCCAAACTCAATAGTGCCCATCAGACGCCAGTTATATGCAAATGCCCTGTCTCCGATCGTAACGAGAGTTTTAGGCAATACAAGTTCCCCGGAGAAATCACAACCGGCAAACACATTATCACTTATAACCGTCAATTGGCGCGGAAGGGAAAGCTCCCCTCTGAAATGACAATCTTTGAAAGCATCGTTACCTATGGAGATTATGCCGTCATGGAGCTGCAACGTGCCGTCAAAGCCACATCCGGTAAAGGCTTCTGAGGGGATGTCGGTCACACCTTGGGGTATCTCAAGCGAACCGGACAGATTCTGACAGAGAAAGAATGCTCTGGCCCCGATCCTTCTGAGTTTCTCGGGAAGACGCAGACTGCCATAAAATCCTTTACAGTTATCAAAGGCAAAGCCTCTTATCAGTTCTACATTGTCAGGAATAACGAGCTCGCAGGTAAACCCGCAACCCGAGAAGACACCACCATAATAGTCAATTCCCTCATCCCCATCTTCACTGAATTCCCCATCTTCTGTCTGAGTATTTC
>CAMWZE010000135.1 GCA_947178685.1 uncultured Porphyromonadaceae bacterium | reverse complement strand
CCGTACGGATATCCCTGAGGAACTTGCGTCGAGAATAAGAGAATGTAAGACAGACGAAGAGGTGAAGCAAGTGGGTGTGGAATGGGGTATACGCCAGGCGCGGGAATTACTTGAAAAAGGAGCTCCGGGCATTCATTTCTATACCATGAGTGCCTCAGACAGCGTGGTAAAGATAGCGGAAGGTGTGTTCTGAAACAGAAAAATACGAAGCATTGGAAATAAAGGAACTAAAAGAATTGCTTGGGAAGAGGGTGCTCGTGCTTGACGGCGCGATGGGAACCATGATTCAGCAATTGCATCTGCAGGAAGAAGACTACAGAGGCGACCGTTGGAAAGATTATGATTGCCGACTTAGCGGATGCAACGATCTGTTGAGCCTCACCTGTAGGGAAGCAATCAAGAATATTCATAAGTCATACTTGGCAGCAGGAGCAGATATCATAAGTACCAATACCTTCAACGCCAATGCGATATCCATGGCCGACTACGGACTTCAGCGGGAGCCCGGGCTGATCAAGGAGATAAATCGAGCAGGGGCGTCGTTGGCACGCGAAGCCGTGGAAGAATCGGTAGCTCCCTCCGGTATGGACAGGGCTCTTGTGGCCGGTTCAATAGGTCCGACCAACAGGACAGCTTCCATGAGTCCCGATGTCAACGATCCGGCATTGCGTAATGTAACCTACGATGCTCTCTATGCAGCCTATAGCGAGCAGACGGAAGGCCTTATTGAGGGAGGGGTAGACCTGCTTCTTTTCGAAACAGTGTTCGATACACTCAATCTGAAAGCGGGATTGGCAGCAGCCAACGATGTAATGAAGCGAATGGGAAAAGCCTTGCCGATAATGATCTCGGCAACTGTCTCAGATAAAGCCGGACGCCTTTTATCAGGGCAGACCCTCAAGGCATTCATAACTTCGGTAGAGGATTTTGACAATGTTATAAGCATAGGACTGAACTGTAGTTTTGGACCTGCGGAGATATTTCCTTATATTAAGGAATTGAGTGAATCCACTCGTCATTATGTAAGCTGTCATCCTAATGCCGGATTGCCTAACGCACTTGGTGGTTATGATGAGACTCCCGAAATTTTCTCGTCTCATCTCCGTCGGATACTTGATGCCCGGGTCGTGAATATCATCGGTGGCTGTTGTGGCACCACCCCGTCTCATATAGCGGCTCTATGCAAAGAGGCTTCATTAGCCAAACCCCGTAAATCACCGATAATTCAGCCTGCCCTGCGGGTGTCGGGTCTGGAGCAGGTGGTTATTACCCCTGAGAATAATTTCATAAATGTCGGTGAGCGTTGCAATGTGGCGGGATCCCGTAAGTTCTTGCGCTTGATAAAGGAGAAGAATTATCAGGAGGCGATGGAGATCGCATTAAAGCAAGTAGACGACGGTGCTGTAATCATAGACGTGAACATGGACGATGCCATGCTCGATGCTAAGGAGGAGATGATCCATTTTCTCCGTTACATCGCGTCAGATCCGGCAGTGGCCAAAGTGCCGGTGATGGTAGATTCATCCGACTGGAATGTGGTGGAAGGAGCTTTAAAGAATCTCCAAGGAAAGGGAATCGTGAACTCCATTTCCCTCAAGGAGGGTGAGGAGATATTTCTGGAACATGCAAGGAGAATCAAGGAACTCGGAGCCGCAGTGATCGTCATGGCTTTTGACGAGCGGGGCCAGGCAGACACCTTTGAAAGAAAGATAGAGATTTGTCAAAGAGCATACAGTCTTCTCACAGAGAAATGTGGATATGACCCCAATGACGTAATCTTCGATGTAAACATAATGGCGGTTGCCACCGGCATAGAGGAACATAATCGCTATGGAATAGACTTCATAGATGCCGTCGGGTGGATAAAAGAGAATCTGCCCGGAGCAAGGACAAGCGGAGGTGTAAGTAATCTTTCGTTTGCATTCAGAGGAAAGAATGCACTCAGGGAAGCCATGCACAGCGTGTTTCTTTATCATGCAATCAAAAAAGGACTCGATATGGCTATCCTCAATCCGGCCACGAGCGTGACGTATGATGAGATAGAACCGGAACTTCTGGAGCTTATTGAAGACGTTGTGCTTGCCCGTCGCCCGGAGGCGGCGGATGAATTGGCATCTTATGCTATGCAGGAGAACGTCAAGCCGGCATCTGTAAAAGAAACGGAGGGAAGGGATCTCACAAAGGATGTGGATGTCCGACTTGAGGAAGCTTTGGTGAAAGGTAGCTCGAAATGGTTGTCGGAGGATATCGCAGAAGCCTTGAGCCGTGGGAAGAGAGCTGTGGAGGTGATTGAAGGACCTCTTATGGCTGGAATGAACCGCGTAGGCGATCTCTTCGGCGAGGGAAAGATGTTTTTACCGCAAGTGGTTAAAAGCGCGAGAACCATGAAGGCGGCCGTAGATATTCTTGCTCCCTATCTGGAGGCACAGCAGGATAAATCAGAGGGAAAACGTGGTAAGATTGTATTCGCTACAGTAAAGGGGGATGTGCATGATATCGGAAAGAACATCTGCTCTATAGTATTGGGATGTAATAATTATGAGGTAATCGATTTGGGAGTGATGGTGGCTCCGGAAACCATTGTGGAGACAGTAAAACGGGAACGACCGGACATCGTGTGTCTTTCCGGATTGATCACTCCTTCGCTTGCAGAGATGGTCAATGTGGCCAAAGCTTTACAAGACAGCGGGGAGCATATCCCGATTTTGGTTGGAGGTGCCACAACCTCCAAACTGCAAACTGCGCTAAAGATAGCCTCAGTTTATGATGGTCCTGTGGTTCATGTAACGGATGCTTCCCAGAATCCCATCGTCGCAAGTAAGCTACTTGATTCGTCTACTGCGGATGAATACATAAATGAAACTGCCGAGGAGTATAAGAAACTCGCCAAAGACTATGAGTCTTCAAAATCTCCATTATTGAGTCTTGCTGCGGCAAGGGAAAGAGGAGAGGAGAATCGGTTAGTTGGAACCGCACCGGAACCGGCCACTCCGATAGGGGAGCCTGTGATTGTGGATTTTCATCTAAAGGATCTGATTCCACTGATAAACTGGAAGATGTTTTTTCATGCTTGGCGACTAAGCGGATCATTCCTAAATGAATTTCCTTATGATCTTTGCGATGGGTGTAAGTCGAAATGGAGAGCTTACTTATCGGGCCTCACCCCTGAAGAGGTGACTAAAGGGGAGGAGGCGTTCGAACTTTATCGTAATGCTTTGGCATTGCTTGAAGATCTTGATAAGAGTGGGTCGTTTGATGGAAAAGGGTGTGTGGTCTTCTATGAGGCTTATTCAGATGGTGATGATATAGTGATAGGAGACCGTACCAGAATACCCCTTCTTCGTCAGCAGAAGGGAGAGAGCCGAGGGCGAAGCGTGGCTGACTATATAGCGCGCCGAGGTAGTGAGAAAGACTATATAGGTCTCTTCACCGCAACGGCAGGGAATTCTCTTAAGGAGCTGACTAAGGGTGATGACGACTATAGGAAGTTATTGGCACAGACCCTGAGTGATCGTCTTGCCGAGGCCGCCTCAGAATGGCTTCACGCCAAGACGAGAAAGGAACTTTGGGGCTATGAGAAGGAAGAGAAAACAATCAGTGAGCTTTTGAAAGGGGCCTACGACGGCATACGTCCGGCTACAGGCTATCCAATGCTTCCCGACCAGCTTCTGAACCATAATTTTGCGGCTCTTCAACCGTTAGATAAGATAGGGGTAACCCTGACTGAAAATGGAGCAATGATCCCCTCCGCCACTGTCAGTGGTCTATATATAGGACGCAAAGAGGCGGAATACTTCATGATAGGAGAGATAGACGATGACCAGATTTCCGATTATTCACGGAGACGCGGCCTGACAGAAGAACGAACAAAAGAGATACTAAAACAGTGATGAAAGAGAATAGCAAACATAAGCTTAAGGTAGCGATACAAGGTGTGGCCGGATGTTTCCATGATGCGGCTGCCAGACAATATTTTGAAGGTCGCGAGATAGAGACAGTGCCATGTGATTCGTTTCACTCGCTGTTTGAGAGTCTAGCCACCGATGCGTCCATGATAGGCATAGTGGCGATAGAGAACACGATTGCAGGAAGTCTTCTTGCAAACCATGAGTTGCTTCGTCAGAGTAATCTCTCTATAGTGGGAGAACATTCAGTAAGAATAAGTCATGTGCTCTGTGCTTTGCCCGGAGAGACGATCGAAACTATAACGGAGGTTAATTCACATCCGATGGCCTTGATGCAGTGTGAGCAATATCTTCGTCGGCATCCCAACATGAGGATGGTAGAGAAGTTTGACACAGCCGGAAGCGCCGAGGAGATAGCCAAGCAGCATTTGGATCATCATGCGGCGGTGTGTGGAGAATTAGCGGCAAATCTCTACGGACTCAACATATTGGAGAAGGGAATCGAGACCAATAAGCGGAACTATACCCGTTTCCTCATCCTTGCCGATCCGTTGCTTGCGAGTGAGATGAAGCCACGGGAAGAACTGCTTGACAAGGCGAGCATCGTATTCACCCTTCCCCATTCGCACGGGGCATTGTCGAAGGTGTTGACCATACTTTCATTCTATGATGTGAACCTCACAAAAATACAGTCTTTGCCAATTGTCGGTAGGGAATGGGAATACCGTTTTTATGTAGATCTCACCTACAAATCGTATGTGCGTTACCGCCAGGCTATTGAAGCAGTGCGTCCCCTCACTAATGAATTCAGGATTCTTGGTGAATATGTAGAGCGAGTAGGAATAAATGAACAATAAAGGAGACGGCTGATGGCCGTAGGTCTGAAAAGATATATAATATACTAATGAGTGAAATCAAGATAACACCCTCCGATAGGGTGAATGAGATAAAGGAATACTGGTTTGCCGGTAAGATGCGCGAAGTGGCCCGTATGAACGCCGAGGGTCTCGACGTGGTGTCGTTAGGCGTAGGTGGTCCGGACAGGATGCCAGCTATGGAAGTGGTGGAGACATTATGCGACTCAGCCCATACAGAGGGTAATCACACATATCAGATAGCATCAGGCATACCCCAGTTGCGTCAGGCTATGAGCCGTTGGTATAAGCGACATTACAATGTAGACCTTGATCCGGATACAGAGGTGCTTCCATTGATTGGATCGAAGGAGGGTGTGCTTCACGTGAGCCTCGCCTTTGTAAATCCCGGCGACAAGGTGCTTGTGCCGAATCCCGGATATATGACCTATTCCGGTGTGAGCAAGATGTTGGGCGCACAGATTGTAAACTATGATCTTGTTGCCGAGAATAGCTGGCAACCTGACTTCGAACAACTTGAATCTCTTGCTGCTGAAGGTGGTATAAAATTGATGTGGGTGAACTATCCGAACA
>CAMWZE010000134.1 GCA_947178685.1 uncultured Porphyromonadaceae bacterium | reverse complement strand
AAGCCATATAAATTCAAGGGCCGGCAATTGCCGGCCCTTGAATTTATATGGCTTTTGAAGTAACTTATTTCATTGCGTCGATTCGGGAGGCATCTCCCACAACCCATACTATGTCTCCCTCACGTAGCACGGTGGTGGAATCGGGCTGCTCGAATTCATCTTCGCCTCGCTGCACTTTCACGATCATGCTATAGAAATCGGTGCGCAGGTTTGTCTTTCCGAGAGGCACATTTATGATTGGAGAATTTGCCGATAGTTTTATGCTGCGGAGAGCGATCTCCGGCTGAGTGACACTCAGCGATTTCATAGCTTTCTCAGCACTCTCGATATCATCGTTTAGCTTCTTTATCTGCTCATCATTGCCTATCACTCCGAGGATATCTCCGGGGAAGATACGAGCGTTGATGGAGGGGAGGGGGATAAAAGTCTCACCTCGCTGTATGCTCGACACGCTTACGCCGTAGTCGGAGCGTAATCCGGAATCCTTAAGTTTATCGCCGACAAATGATGTATTGGGTCCAACCTCGATGAATGCCTGGTGAAGGTCGCTCACAAGTTTGTTGTTCAAACCGAGACGCGTGTTCTCACGGATATTGAGGTTGTTGATGAATTTCTCTTCGATATGGCCATAGCTGGTGAGGAGCTTCGTAGATGCGAATGCCATTATCAAGCCGAAACCGATCAGTCCGGTAATCCATGCTATCATGGAATTGTAAGCTATAGTCATAAGATAGACTATGAAGAGGAGTGTGATCAGATAGCGAATTATGCGCATGGCCACGAGAGGCACTGCATAGAAACTCGCCGCGTCGTGAAGACGTTGCTTCTCTTCAGGCTTTGTGCCGCTGTAGGAGAGGGCGATGAGGAATGGCAGCATACACACGAATGTTATGGCTGTGGCAGATAGGCGTCCCCATTCTCCCAAATATTCCATACAGAGAGGGAACAGGAACTGACGTGAGATCAGTACGATGGCTAACAACACCACTGAATAGAGAAGAATACGCCACATATAGCGCGAGAGAATCTCATGCCAGAGCCGTTTCGGTTCCCTGGCATAGGTCACCTGATTGGAATATCGGTAGATGAGAAAGTTGAGACTTTTGGGAAGATGACTCTCTACGAAGCTGTAGGCCGGCTGTGACAACTTTACGAAATAAGGGGTGGTGAAGATTGTGATCACAGAGACTGCTACAATGATAGGATACAGACTCTCCTGAAGCACTCCCAGACTCATACCGAGAGAGGCGATGATGAATGAGAACTCGCCCACTTGTGTAAGTGTGAAACCACTCTCTATGGCCACTTTAAGCGATTGTCCGGTTACAAGCATACCCAGGGTGCCGAAGAAGATCATGCCAACGATCACCACAACTGCAAGAAGTAGAATCTCACTCCAGTATGTGGCGAGGATCACCGGGTCGACCATCATGCCCACAGAGATAAAGAACACTGCTCCGAAGAGGTCTTTCACCGGCTGCACTACCTTCTCCATAGGCTCGGCCACCATGGTGCCGGCAAGTATCGAGCCCATTACGAATGCACCTAATTCAAGTGAGAATCCACACATCACAGAGAATATGGCCATTGAGAAGCATAGACCCATGGCCACTACAAGGAGAGTCTCGGAGTTGAGATAGCTCTTGACACGGGTGAAAAAGGTGGGGAGCACATACACACCCACCACAAACCATATGATGAGGAAGAATACAAGCTTGCCGACAGAGAAGAGCAGGTCGGTGCCCTCCACATTGCCCATGGCGAGCGATGAGAGGAGCACAAGCATCAACACCGCGAAAAGGTCTTCGATGATGAGCACGGCGAGCACAAGGGAGGCGAATTTCTTCTGCCTCATTCCTAAGTCGGAGAGTGTCTTGAGAATTATCGTGGTTGACGACATGGAGATCATACCGCCAAGGAAAATACAGTTTATCGAATTAAGATGTAGTATCTTACCCACACCGAAACCGGCAAAGGTCATGCCGCAAATGATAATCAGAGCTGTTATTACGGCCGAGGAGCCGGAATTCATAAGTTTCTTGAAACTGAACTCAAGACCTAAAGTGAACATCAGTACCACAATGCCGAGATCTGCCCAAAACTCGATATTCTCAAGATTTGAGATAGACGGGAGATACACAAACTTGGGGCTGGCGAGAAATCCGGCAAGGATGTATCCGAGCACCACAGGCTGCTTCATTTTCTTGAAAAGCAGTGTGACTATGGCACCTAAAAGCAAAATCCAAGCAAGATCGGCTATCAGACCGTTGGTGTGGTCTTCCTCGGAGTTCTGCTGAGGGGGCTCTCCGCTTATCTCCGTTTGTGCCTGGGTTGCCAGATGTTCGACTGTCGTTGGTTCGCTTGATTGAAACAAGGCATCTACAGGGAGGGTGATCATTGTGTAAAAATGTATTAAGAAGATTTACTTGATTGGTCGTGATCGGAGTCGTTCCTATCGTTTGATTGGAGGTTGGATGTTGAAGCTTTATATTGGTTCACCACATACTGGTTGTAATAAGAAAGTAGGAGGGTGGTGAGGGGGAGGGCTATTATCAGGCCCATGAATCCCAGGAGTGAGCCCCACACGGAGAGGGAGAGCAGGATTATGGCCGGATTCAGACCCATGGCTTTTCCCATTATCTTGGGTGTGAGATAGAGGTCTTGAATGCATTGCACCACAATGTAGACCGCCATACTCTCCCAGAATATCACCCAGAAATCCACTCCCGTACTTGCTGTACAGACTATGCAGAGAACGGCTGTGATCGGTAGGGAGATCAGTTGCAGATAAGGCACCATATTCAGCATCCCGATGAAGAGACCGAGTATCACTCCCATCGGCAACCCTATTATAAGGAATCCGATGGCAAATAGTATGCCTACAAGAAACGCTATCACAAATTGACCTCGGAAATATCGGTTCATCGCGTTCTTGATGTCTGAGGCCACCTGAAATGTGCGCTCACGATGGCGCAGAGGCACCAGTTGCTGGAAACTGAGCATTATTCTCTCATAGTCGAGCATTATGAAAATGACATAAAGAATCACTATAAGCCAGCTCAGGACGCCCAAAAGGAAAGCAAGACCAGAGCTGAGAAAGCTCCAAGATGAAGAGAGGGTGCTTTTTAGCAGAGATTTCCATTCATCGCGCGATAATAGTTTTGATATTTCGTTTGGATCAAGATAATCACGCAGAAATTCATGAATCTGGCTTGAGACATATGGAATCTGAATCTGTTTGGTGGCATAATCGCGTATCATCTTGGTCATCTCGGTGGTTTCCGAAATAAGATAGGGCACGAATATCATGCAGAATACTGCGATTGCGATGCAAGTCTCCAGAAGAGTGAGCATTACCGGCACAAAACGGTTTTTTGCACGGGTCCACTTCATATTCCAGGTCACTATCGGCTCAAGCATGTAAGCTATGAGACAAGCCACGAGAAATGGCAGTAAAACACCTTTCAGGCTGTCGAGAAAAAAGATAACCGCCACAAGTGTGCATACGGTGAAGAGAATGCGCACCACTCTGTCGAAGGTGTATGGCGTTCTGGGAGGCAGATTGGTTTTGGTCATTCAGATTATGGAATTGTAATTTAAAGTGTAAAATTAACAACATTTTCGCAAGTATCAAAGTAGACCGGATAGAAATTGGAAAAAACTTGTTAACTTTGCGTTACGAAACAACGACGTGCCGCTGGCATCTCCCCGGTGATTATCCCGGCCACTCTTACGGGTCAGGGATTTGCTTCTCCATTTTGGGAAAGAGATTTTTTCGGTCGGTTCCTATAGTGACGAAGCGGCTATGGAGACGTCAGGCAGTTATAACAATAGCATATGTCAGCAATAAAATTCGACAAAAGATTCTTTTTTGTATTTTTCCTCACGGTAGTGACGGCTATTACAGCCGCTGCCGTGTCGCCACAGGATGTTGTGGCATCTTTTCTGCGATCGAGTGGGGTGAATCCCGGATCGGTGGCTGTGAAGATAACCGATCTCTCTGATGGCAAGACAATCGGACGCCACAACAACGATCGCCCACTCGTGCCGGCTTCTATTATGAAATCTGTCACTACCGCCGCATTGCTCCGTACCACCGGTCCCGATTACCGTTATCGCACGAATGTGTATACCGACGGCCCGGTGAAAATGGGTATCCTCAAAGGAAACCTTATCATCGAGGGTGTTTGCGATCCGGCTCTCAACTCTATGGTGGAACCATATGGCACAGATATCCTTCAGGAGATTGTGGCGGAACTTAAGACTGCCGGAATTAATAAGATTGAAGGAGCTCTGATAGTTGACGAGGAGCAATTCGCCGGGCCTCCACGTCCGGCTTCATGGGCACCCGGCGATTTCTCTCAGTCGTACGGTACAGGCTCACATGCCTTGAATTTTGAGAATAACTCCACCGGCCGCCGTTCGGTAGAGAATCCCAAAGGGGTATTCCTGAGCCGACTCAAGAATGCTCTGGCTAAAGCCGGAATAATTCTCGACGGAAAGGATCTTGGAGAGGGGGAACGTAGCATATTGTTTACCCATATGTCACCGGGAATCGACGACATAATGCGCAGTTGTATGATGCGTAGCGACAACCTCTTTGCGGAGTGCATGCTTCGCACCTATGGAAAACTTAACGGAGGTGACGGCTCTACCGCAGACGCGGCTGAAAAGGAGGCGGCAATGTGGAAAAAGAAAGGGATGCCTCTCGATGGTGTTAATATAATCGATGGCTCCGGTCTCTCTCGTTCCAACCGTGTTACGGCCGACTTCATGACATCTGTACTAAAGGATATGGCAGACAATGAAGTGTATGCATCATTCTTCCCATTGGCCGGTCAAGAGGGCACACTGAAAAGCTTTCTCGCCGGAACACCCCTCGATAGCTATATAGCCATGAAGACGGGAAGCATGAAGGGGATACAGTGTTATGCCGGCTACCTGCTCGATGAGAACTATGCCCCCACCCATACTGTAGTGATAATTATGAATGATATCACCGGCAGCCGCGACCGTGCTAAGAAAGCAGCTCAGGAGATGCTGCTCGGCATATTTGCCGATAAGGTCAATCAGCAGGAAAATCCTGCTGAGGAGCAGGAGGCAACCGGAGTGGACGAGCAGGAGGGAGAGGAGACGATTGATCCTGTGACTGAAGAAACTGAGGTGGAGATTGAGGAAACAGAGATTGAGGTTGAAGAATCTAATACGAAAGAATTTATATGAGGAAGGAGAATCTTGAGACGCTGCTCGACAGCATCTATGAACTTGAGGGGTTAGTGCACCTTGCCATAAGCCGCGATGATGAGCCGGCCATGTTGCCGGAACTTATCCGAAGGAAGAGTCGTGAGCTGTTGGAACATGCCACCCGAGCC
>CAMWZE010000133.1 GCA_947178685.1 uncultured Porphyromonadaceae bacterium | reverse complement strand
CTTCCTCACTGGAACTGGGTCGGTCGCGAGGGTGAGATAACTCCGGTGTTTGTATATACCTCTTATCCGAAAGCGGAGCTCTTCATCAATGGTAGGAGTCAGGGGATGAGGGAGAAGAATGACTCCACGCTCCAGACCCGTTATCGGCTTATGTGGAATGAAACTGTCTACCAGCCGGGAGAGGTGAAGGTCGTAGCATATGATGCTTCCGGTAATCCTAAGGCTGAGAAGATTCTACGCACTGCAGGGAAACCTCATCATCTTGTGGCTACCCCTAACCGCACAGAGGCACAGGCGAACGGTGATGACTTGATCTACTTTACGATTCAGGTGGCCGATAAGGATGGCAACATTGTCCCGACCGACAACCGTCGTGTGAACTTCAATGTGAAAGGTTCCGGCAAGTTTGAGGCCACGGCAAACGGTGATCCTACTTCCCTCATGCCTTTCCAGAAGCCGGAGATGGATCTCTTCAGCGGAGCTGCCACAGCCATTGTGCGCAGTGGTTCCACACCCGGAGCATTCACCTTCACAGCCACCGCCAAAGGTCTTAAACCGGCCATAGTCACTATCCCCGTGAAATAATAAATCGGAGAAGATTGATTTGGCGGATAGGGATAATTTCACTATTTTTGTGGTCAGATAGAAACAGAACGGGACTTTGCCTGAAAAGGGAGGCTTATGGATGGAAATTTACCATTGTATGCTAACCGACGGGCTCTCCCGTTTGTTTAGATGTATTATGAAGACCAACGAGAAAGATACAGATATAAACATCTCTGAACAGGGGATGACAAATGTCTCCGACAGCGAGAAAACTCTCCGGGAGGCTACAGAGTCGGAATATAAGTATGGGTTTACCAGCGATATCGACACGGAGATTGTGCCTCCGGGTCTTAACGAGGATGTAATCCGTTTTATATCGAAAGTGAAGGGTGAGCCTGAGTGGTTGCTCGACTTCCGTCTCAAGGCATTCCGCTACTGGCTTACGTTGCCGGTGCCTGAGTGGGCTCATCTTAAGATTCCGGAGATAGATTTCCAGGCCATCTCTTATTATGCGGCTCCCAAGAAGAAGGAGCTGAAGAAGAGTATGGATGAGGTGGATCCGGAGCTTGTGAAGACTTTCAACAAGCTCGGCATATCTCTTGAGGAGCAGAAGCAACTTGCCGGTGTGGCTGTCGACGCCGTGATGGATTCCGTGAGCGTAAAGACCACCCATCGCGAGAAGCTTGCCGAATTGGGCGTTATATTCTGCTCTTTCTCAGAGGCTGTGAAGGATTATCCTGACCTTGTAAAGAAATATCTCGGCACCGTCGTGGGTTATCGCGACAATTTCTATGCCGCGCTCAATTCAGCTGTCTTTTCCGACGGCTCCTTCGTGTATATCCCGAAGGGAGTGCGCTGCCCGATGGAGCTGAGCACCTATTTCCGTATCAATGCCTCGGGCACAGGACAGTTCGAGCGTACCCTTATTGTGGCTGACGATGATGCTTATGTGAGCTACCTTGAGGGTTGTACAGCCCCTATGCGTGATGAGAATCAGCTTCATGCCGCTATCGTTGAGATAATATGCGAGGAGAGGGCAGAGGTGAAATACAGCACTGTGCAGAATTGGTATGCCGGCGACAAGGAGGGACGCGGCGGCATATATAATTTTGTGACCAAACGTGCTCTTTGCCGAGGACACAGGAGTAAAGTGTCGTGGACTCAGGTTGAGACCGGATCGGCCATTACATGGAAATATCCATCCTGCATATTGAAGGGCGACGAGAGTGTCGGCGAGTTCTATTCGGTGGCTGTGACCAACAATTTCCAACAGGCCGACACCGGCACCAAGATGATCCATCTTGGCAAGAACTCCAAGAGCACCATCGTGAGCAAAGGTATCTCGGCCGGCAAGAGCCAGAACTCTTACCGTGGACTTGTGAAGGTGGTGAAGGGTGCCACCGGTTGCCGTAATTACACACAGTGTGACTCTCTGCTCATGGGTCCCGACTGTGGGGCACATACTTTCCCTTACATCGATGTGCAAAATTCCAGTTCCACTGTGGAGCATGAGGCTACGACCTCGAAGATAAATGAGGCGCAGCTTTTCTATTGCCGCCAGCGCGGAATACCTACAGAGGAGGCTGTTGCCCTTATCGTGAACGGCTATGCTAAGGAGGTCATGAACAAGCTTCCGATGGAGTTCGCGGTGGAGGCTCAGAAATTGTTGCAGATCACCCTTGAGGGAAGTGTGGGATAACGACCGGAGTAACGGCCACGTCTCCACATTAAGATTGGCACGGTTTTTGACTGTAGCCTATAGTTAAAGCAATTAATGACGTGAACGAAAGAATAGTAATAATAGACAAGGTTGACCCGCAGACATTTTACGGTGTCAACAACAATAACATCAATCTGATAAGGAATCTCTTTCCCAAACTGCGCATGGCCGCCAGAGGCAATGTGGTGAAAGTGATAGGGGAGGAGAGTGAGACCGCGGTGTTCGAGCGTAAGGTGAAGGAGCTTGAGGCATACGCAGCGAAATATAACAAGCTTCCGGAGGATGTGATAATCGACGTGATCAAGGGTGAGCCTCCAAAGGCAGTGGATGCCGAGGGTGTGATAATCTTCGGTCAGTCGGGACGTCCGATCGCTCCACGCAATGCCAATCAGGCAAAGATGGTGAAGAGTTTTGCCAAGAATGACCTGACCTTTGCTCTCGGTCCCGCCGGAACGGGTAAGACCTACATCGCGATTGCTCTTGCCGTGCAGGCTCTCAAGAACAAGGCTTGCAAGCGAATTATCCTTTCGCGTCCGGCTGTGGAGGCGGGTGAGAAGCTCGGTTTTCTTCCGGGCGACATGAAGGATAAGATCGATCCTTATCTACGTCCGCTCTACGATGCTCTTGAGGATATGATTCCGCAGCTGAAGCTGAAGGAATATATGGAGAATGATACCATCCAGATTGCCCCGCTTGCCTTTATGCGCGGACGTACGCTCAACGACGCAGTGATCATACTTGATGAGGCACAGAACACCACGAAGCATCAGATGAAGATGTTTCTGACGCGACTGGGTGTCAACAGCCGGATGATAATAACCGGTGATGCCACACAGATCGACCTTCCGAGAAGCGTGCAGAGCGGCCTTCTCCAGAGCCTCCGGATTTTACGGGGTGTGCAGGGTATAGGTATCATCGAGTATGAGAAGAAGGATATTGTGCGCCATCCGCTCGTACAGCGTATAGTGGATGCTTACGAGGCACGCGAGAAGAAGGTGGACGCAGAGTTTGAGGAGAACCTTGCGGCACGTCAGTCGCAAGAGGATGCAAGTGAATAATCAGACTCCCGTGGCCTGTGATTGGAAGAATCATGAGCCACGGGAGATATAATAATATTTCAAATGGCTAAGATTGGAGATACAGTCCGCTTTCTCAATTCTGTCGGAGGAGGCCGGATTACAAGAATAGAGGGACAGATTGCATATGTCGACGATGAGGGTTTCGAGACACCGGTGCTCCTGAAGGAGATTGTGGTGGTGATGCCGGCCGGCCACGAGAAACCGGCGGGAGGACCTAAGGTGATGTTTGACCAGAAGGCTTTCGATGAGGGACGTCGTGCGTCTGCTCCGTCACAGGCACCGGCTGAGAAGAGGGAGGCCCCACGTGAATATCCGGAGCCTCAGGCAGCCCTTCCGGTTGAGGAGACCTCACACGGGGAGAAGCCTAATATTGTGTTGGCATTCGAGCCTTCAGATGTGAAGCATCTCGACAAGAGCCGTTTCGGTGTGGTGCTCGTAAATGATTCCAACTATTATCTCGACTTCACATTGATGCGCAGGAGCGCTGAGGAGAGGGGATGGACTGTGGTGTATTCTGGTAACGTGGCTCCGAATGAGTTGATTGATCTGCTCGGCATCACGCACGAAGATTTGCCGAAGTATGAGAAGATAGCTTTTCAGTGTATAGCTTATAAGAAGGAGAAGGTGTTTACGCTTCAGCCACCGGTGAGTGTGTCGCGTAAACTTGATCTTACGAAATTCCATAAGTTCCATTGTTTCCGTCCGGGACTCTATTTTGACACTCCTGTTTTGGAGCTTCCGTTGGTGTCGGATGGTGTGGTCTCAAAGCCTCTTGAGGTGAATGTGGCGGAGATGAGGGAGGCCATGTCGGGAGCCAAATCGGAGAAGGATATGGCTGCCGAGCTATCGAAGAAATATAAGGTGGATAAGGGGGGCCGCACCGGACGCGGAAACACCGGTGTCGAGAATCCCCGTAAAGTGCTTCCGCTGATCGAGGTGGATCTTCATATAGGTGAACTCACCGACACTCTCACAGGGATGGAGCCTAAGGATATGCTTGAGATGCAGCTTGACGCCGTGCGCAGGTATATGCGTGACAATTCTCAACGTATCGGGCAGAAGATCGTATTCATCCACGGAAAGGGTGAGGGTGTGCTGCGTAAGGCTGTGCTTGATTTGCTGAAGAAGGAGTTTCCAAAGGCGGAGCTTCAGGATGCATCGTTCCGTGAATATGGCTTCGGCGCTACATTGGTGACAATTCATTAGTTTGTGGCTTTTGTGGTTTAAGACTCTTTAAATCTAAACCTTCAACTGAAAATATATAAAGAATGAAGTATACAGACAAATGGTGGAGCTATCCGGCCGAGAGCGAATCCGGTAAGACGATTATTGTGACGGGTCGCGATAAGATAGATGAGTTCCGTGAGAGCGGAAAGTATATCTATCGCATAGATGTGACATGGAACTATAACTCGTTGCCTGATGGAATGCCGGAGGAGGATGATGCAAAACTTATGGAGGAGGCGACGGATGCTCTCCTTGAGGCTTTCAAGAAGGATCGTGTGGCTGTGATGACGGGGATCTATACCGGCGATGGCAAACGTGACTGGGTGTTCTATACCAAGAACCTTAAGATATTTTCCATAGTCTTCAATAAGGCTTTGGAGGAACTCCCTACGATTCCTATAGTGATTGATGCTGAGGAGGATGCCGACTGGGAGGAGTATGGACATATGCGTTAGGAAACCTCCGTTCCTGATGAGGAGTGAAGCTCAATGCATAATGCATAATGCATAATTCATAATTCATAATTCATAATGCATAATTCACAATTCACAATTCGTGAATCATGATTCGTGATTCGTAATTGTGAATTCTTTGTATAGCATTCAATTTTTTGTTTAACTAAATACTTGCAATCCATGATGAAAACTTACATCGTGACGCTGCTGCTTACATTGGCGGCGGCATTGGGCGTAAAGGCTCAGGTTACGTCAAGTCCGAGTCCGCTGCAGGAGGATTCGAAGGACGTGACTATCTATTTCCATGCTGATGAGGGTAACAAGGCTTTGATGGGTCAACCTGCGACGGACAAGATCTATGCCCATAC
>CAMWZE010000132.1 GCA_947178685.1 uncultured Porphyromonadaceae bacterium | reverse complement strand
AGATAAAATAGGTTGCATTAATAAAAGTTTTTAGTTATTTTTGCAGTGATAAAAATCAACTCAAAATGAAAAAAGAATTAAATTCAAAATCAGCCCCCGGTGCGATCGGGCCTTATAGTCAGGCTGTTCAGACCGGAAATCTTATTTTTGTGTCAGGTCAACTTCCTATCAATGCCGAGACAGGTGCAATGCCAGAGGATATCAAGGCACAGACTGCTCAAAGCATTGAGAATATCAAGGCTATTCTTGCTGAGGCGGGAGCGACCCTTGACAATGTAGTGAAGACTACTGTGCTTCTCGCAGATATGAGCCTCTTCGGAGCCATGAACGAGGTGTATGCCGAGTATTTCAATGCCGTATATCCCGCGCGTGCGGCATTTGCGGTTAAGGAGCTGCCTAAACAGGCACTTGTAGAAATTGAGGCAGTAGCAGCTGTCTAAGATGTAACTGAATCAGTTTTCAATAGAAATAAAAATAGACGAGCGGTATGGTAAGCTATCTGCAGATAGAAAAACTGACGAAATCTTTCGGAGACCGTGTTCTTTTCGCAGACGTCACACTTGGAGTGTACCAAGGTGACAAAATCGGATTGATTGCAGCGAACGGTGCAGGGAAGACAACATTTCTGAATATCATAGCAGGCCATGAGGATTACGATAGCGGTAATGTTGTGTTCAGGAATGATCTGCGGGTGGGTTATCTTCCGCAGCAGCCAGAGTTCGACCCGGAAGAAACGGTGCTTGCATATGCGACGCCGTCGCCTATCCGGGTCGATGATTATACATGTGCCGATAGGGCACGACAAATGCTCAGTCAGTTCAGGATTAATGACATGACCCACAAGATGGGGGAAATGTCAGGAGGCCAGGTGAAGAGGGTAGCTTTGGCTAAGGTGCTACTTTCCGAGCCGGACCTGTTGATACTCGACGAGCCCACCAATCATCTTGACATAGAGATGGTGGAATGGCTTGAAAATTATCTCACTCGTCAGCGGATAACGTTGCTGATGGTGACACACGACCGCTACTTCCTCGACAAGGTGTGCAATAAGATAATAGAGATAGACCGTGAGGCTGTGTATAGCTATGACGGTAATTATGACTATTATCTTGAGAAAAGGCAGGAACGGTATGACGCCATGAATGCTGAACTTGCAAAGGTAAAGAATCTGCTCAGGACTGAGCTTGACTGGATGCGCAGGCAGCCGCAGGCAAGAGGATCGAAGGCAAAATACAGGATAGACAATTTCCATCAGCTTGAGGCAAAGAGTAAAGTGAATCTTTCAAGCCGCGAATTGAATCTTGGAAGCGGTTCATCTTATATCGGGTCAAAGATATTCGAAGCACATGATGTATCCAAATCGTTTGGTGATATAAAGATTCTGGAAAACTGGAATTACACTTTCGCGAGGTATGAAAAAGTTGGTATAGTAGGCGATAACGGAGCCGGAAAATCCACCTTTATCAAGCTTCTTTTGGGAGAACTTACACCAGACAGCGGATATTTTGATATCGGAGAGACCGTCAAATGGGGCTATTACAGTCAGGACGGAATGACCGGTTTTGATGAAAGAAAGAAGGTGATAGATGCGGTAAGAGAGATAGCAGAGGAGGTCAGGATAGATGAAAAGACACGTCTTTCAGCTTCACAATTTCTTTCTCGTTTCCTTTTTACGCCAGACACACAGCAAAAATTCATCCATAAACTGAGCGGAGGGGAAAGACGGCGTCTGTATCTTGCAACCGTGCTCATGAAGAGTCCTAATTTTCTGATTCTTGACGAGCCGACAAATGATCTTGATATCTTGACACTGACAGTGCTTGAGGATTATCTCGTGAATTTCAAAGGGTGTGTGATAGTAGTAAGTCACGACCGCTTTTTTCTCGATAGAATTGTAGATCATCTGTTTGTGTTTAAGGGTAATGCAGAGATAAAAGACTTTCCTGGCGACTATTCCACATATCGTCATTGTGTGCAGGAGGAGGCTAAGGAGAAGCGGGCCCTTGAGGCAGCTGCCATGACAAACAAGGCAAGCGTATCACAGAAACCACAACAGGAGAGAAAACAGAAACTCTCTTTCAAGGAGAAGCGTGAACTTGAAGAGCTTACGATTAAAGTGGATAGTCTTGAGAAGGAGAAGGCGCGTCTGGAGGTAGAGATGTCATCCGGAGAGATGAGCGTCGAGGCCATCACATCTGCAGGAAAACGGATGGAAGAGATTATATCCGAGATCGATGAAGCCGAATTCAGACTCCTTGAGTTAATGGAGAAGGAGGGTTAGTTGATGGATTTGCTCCATACATAATTTATAAATGGGATTGATGTTGGATATAGGAATTTGAAATAGATCATATATGAAGAAGATATTGAGATTGGCAGTTGCATGTGTGCTATTTGCCGGTGGAGGATTTGCTCCGCTTTCAGCCGGGCCGGGTATTCCGATGATGCTGTATCCTACGTCTGAAGACCATAACAAGATGCTCAATGAAGCGGATGACCTGATCGATGAAATGGCAGACGGTCTTCAGGATCATCAGGCCGATGCAATATATCATGCGATGAGAGGAATGGGTGGGGAATTGGCTACAATACGCAACGTCCGTAACAGTCCGTCCACATCTCTTGGAGGAGTAGAGAGAATAGATATTGAGGGAGACGGACGAGCGAGAGGTATGAAGATGCGTCTTTATAAGCCCGGAAAAAAAACATCCAAGGCTTTGCCTTTGCTTGTTTATTTCCATGGAGGAGGCTGGACTTTTGGGGGTCTGGAGAGTTGTGCATCTTTTTGTGAGTCGCTTGCGGCCACCGGTAACCTTATGGTGTTGGCTGTAGATTACAGACTTGCTCCGGAAAATTCATTTCCTGCCGGTCTTAATGATTGTGAGGGGAGTGTGGAATATGCGATGACGCATGCAGAAGAATGGGGCTCACGCCCGGATCTGGTGAGTGTCGGTGGTGACAGTGCCGGAGGGAATCTCGCACTTGCTTCAGCTATGCAACTGAGTGACCGCAAGGGTGTTCCGGCAAAAATCAAATCGATAGTGTTGATTTATCCGGTAGTAAAAAGTTATAACGACAAATCGACCTCATGGAAGAAATATTCAAGAGGCTATGGATTGGACGGGAGATTGATGGAGGCTTTCAATGAGGCTTATGCAGGAGGTGCGGGAAAGCTTAACGAGATGATGAAAAATCCAAAATTTTCGCCGGCACATGCTGAGGATTCAGATTTGAGAAAACTTCCACCTGTGTTGATGATTGCTGCGGAAAGGGATATTCTCTGTGATCAGGGGAAAGAGTTTGCTATACATCTTAAGAATTTAGGTAATAAGGTAGAGAGAATTGAGTTTCCTGGAGCCATTCATACTTTCGCTACGGTGAAAGGTCAACCTACGGCTTTCAATAAAGCAGTGGAACTCACATCGCTATTTATTAAGTAGCTACGAATAATTAGGGATGTTTCAAAACAATTGTTTTGAAACATCCCTAATTATATTATTTTATCCGAGTGGGTGGCAATAAGCCTTTACGATAAGACCTATTGTCCGGCAGGGACGAGTGCAAGCCCGATCTGAAGGGTATTGGTGCGCTTCAAGGCTTCGGGGATGAGAGTCATGGCTTGACCTAAATAAGGGAGCAGAGGTTTAAGCATAGCGTTGTTTTCAATGTATGCTTCAATTGCTTTAAGAATATCATTGTCGGCAAAGAGAGGTGTAATGATCTCTTCAACCATTTGCATCGCTATGAGATTGTCAAGACAGAGGTTGAGTTGTGCATTCTGAATCGAGATATCAAATGGGAGACCATCAGCCAGCCGGGGAAGTATCACCTTAAGAGTTGCAGCGGCCAATTTCTTTGCTATTTCTGATTTCAAAATACTCTCCATCACACCGGGAGCCACCTCAGAGACATGTCCGGAAGGATAAATGCCATTACCAATTATTTTCACATCTTCGGCAGGCATTCCTGAAGAACCTGCCATCAGCAACATGCCGAATAGAGCGGTTGGATTGATGTAGATATTGACTTTACTTTCCGATACCGGCAGATACATGAATCGGTTGGGGAGAGTCTGTGCAATACGAGAGGCACCGCCGACAGAAGAGATATAGGATACCGTCAGATTACCGTCGTCAGAGAATGCCACAGTCTGCAGAAGGAGAGATACAGCCTGACTAATCGACATATAGGCCGTATTATTATAGACCGGTATCACAGGGATAGTGGTGATAGCCTCAAGAAAAGGTGTAAGGTCGAAATCAACATCAGGTATAGGTTCATACTGCCAGTTAATGAAGAATGGCAATGAGGTATATACTCCATCGGTCTGTTTCATCGGAGCCGGTTTCCATACAGCAGGATTTATTGCCGGAGTTTTAAGCTTTGCCTCAGATATAAAGATAGCCATGCGATCATTGTTGGCATATCCTTTGTAATTATAGGAACAATAGTCATCTGAGCCGGAACCGATGAAATTCCAATATTCTCCGGCAGCATTCATATTGAGATCAAGAATAGTGACCGGAGAACCTGGAAATACACCCGGTGCCGGTATGGAGCCGGACAATCCGAATGCAGAAAGTTGAGAGAGGTCAAACTCAGCAAAAAGTTTGGCAGTAGCCTTGTCGTCTTTCTGAGTAAGAGAGACAGATTTATTAGGCATAGGCTCACCGTTGTAATAAAGCGTGAGATTATCGCCGGTGAAGGTTTTTTCATTCACAGGCTGAAGATCGGGAGCCTCATAACTGCTGCAGGAAGCGAGGATAGATCCGGTGATTATTACGGGGAGATAATACCTCATGATTCTCAGATTATGTAGTCGACACAAGCGCGAGCCTCTTTGAAAGGGGCAATTATCTTGACAGCGTCAACGTGGGCAGGATGTGCAGAATAAGCCGCAACATCCTCAAGAGTGTCAGCTGTAGCAGTAAGCACAAGATCCCATGTTTCTGCAGGATTTACATTTATGCCTACCTCTATTGACTTAAGCTGATCAATTTGATCGGGGAGAGCACGAAGGGCTGTAGCGAAGTCTTCGGCACATTTACGACGCTCTTCAGGAGTGCCTTTGAATTTGAAAGTGACTACGTGTTTTACCATAATGAAGACGGAAAAATTAGACAAATTTCAAGTAACTTGGTTGCTGGGACTCAGCAACCAAGTTACTTAATAATTTAACAAAAAATAAAGGAATTAGTTTTTTGGATACACCCGTTCACGGGCAGCGGCGACTTTGTCGTCGGTGATGTAGTCATCGTAATCCATACGCTTGTCGATGATTCCATTGGGCGTAAGCTCAATTATGCGGTTGCAGACCGTTTGTATGAACTCATGGTCGTGGCTTGCCATCATAATCACACCTTTGAAAGCCTGGAGGGTGTTGTTGAAAGCCTGAATTGACTCCAGATCAAGGTGGTTGGTGGGAGAATCGAGCACGAGAGTGTTTGCATCGGTGA
>CAMWZE010000131.1 GCA_947178685.1 uncultured Porphyromonadaceae bacterium | reverse complement strand
CGCTGCAGCGGCCATACGACACCCTGAGAGGTCTCGTGGGCGCGGAGATGGGTCTAAGAGACAGGTCTACAGTGGCCGTTTTGCCATGAAGCCCTTCCTCTCACAGGGTGCCTACCAGTATGGTAAGGCTACTGGTGACTGGGAATGGCTGCGTCCCCTTTATCCGGCGCTTAATAAGGTGATAGACTATCGGCGCACCACACAGCGCGATTCAATCAGCGGCTTGTATTATTGGGAGATTGCCATGCAAAGTGGAGCTGACAACAATCCGGCACTTAATTATTTTAAAGACGACACACGCTCGTTTATCTCAACCGATGCCACCGCTTTCCAATATGGTGAACTTCTTGCACAGGCGGCTATTGCCCGCAAATTAGGATACGATGCTGATGCCAAGGCTTTGACAGCAGAGGCGGCCGATGTGAAGAAAGCTCTGAATGATATCTGCTGGAATGAGGAGGATGAATGTTACTACAATGTTGACCGGGAGACACGTGAACAATATAAAAGGGTAGGGTATCACACCTTTGTACCCCTGATGTATAACATGGCATCTAAGGATAACGGACGGCGAATGATCAAGCGCCATATGTTGCCGACAGATGGTATGCGTGGAGCCTATGGGTTCCGTAGCTTGTCGAAGGCCGATGTAGATTACAATAATAAGAATATCATCGTGCCATTCTCCAATTGGCAGGGACCTGTGTGGGGCATTTGCAACTATATCTACTCGATCGGTCTGCACAACTATGGATTCCCGGAGGAGGTGGAATGGCTTGCCGAGAAGGTCGGCGGCCTGATGGCGAAAGATCTTGATGATTACGGCACCATGCATGAGACGTATCATGCCGACACGGGTGAACCGCTTGCCCCCTCCAATTTCAAATACCGCACTCCGGATGGCAAGATACAAGGCTTCGTAAGCTGGAATCTCTGCATGGAGAATGTGCTTGAGGGCATTTTAAATGATAATTGGATGCTTCTCGAAATCGAGGAGTAAGATATTACAAGAAGTGATTCACGATAAAGCGGATATCTCTACATTCATGAAGAATAGAGATGTCCGCTTTATCGTTGAAGTTGTAGATGGATTTTGGAAGAGATAGAGATTTAGGGAGTTATAGAGGTTGTTGACAAGGAAGAGTTTGGTTAAGTCGTTGATTTTAGCTATCTTTGCAGTGCTTAAGTAAGGCACTTTTTGACAATGTTTCCTTAAAAGGTTACAAAGAATTAAATTGGATTATATGGGTAAGGTATCGCTTAAGAAACTGAAGCCGGAGACGTATGGAGAGGCTTATATAAGTCTTGCCAAACTTGGTATGCCGGTTATGGTTACACAGGTTGGTGTGATTCTTGTGAATTTCGCCGACACGATGATGATAGGGGCGTATGGAGTAAATGAGCTTGCCGCGGCAGCATTTGTCAACAGCCTGTTTATTGTGGTGGGAGTGATGCTGATGGGTTTCGCGAGCGGCGTAACGCCGATTATCGGAGCTCTGTATGGGCGTGGCGACCATGAGGAGGGGGGCGTAATGCTCCGTGCCTCGCTGCAGGTGAACCTTATAGTGTCTGCCATTTTCACTGTGATAATGGGAGGCCTTTATTTCCTGCTCGATTATTTCGGACAAGATCCCGAACTTCTGCCGATAGCTAAAGAGTATTATCTATTGATATTGTGGACATTGATTCCGATGGCAATATTCAATTGCTTCCAACAGACTGCCAACGGCACCACCGACACGGCCACTCCGATGTGGATAATCTTAGGAGTCGATGTGATAAATATCTTCGGCAACTATATGCTTATCTTCGGCAAATGGGGATGTCCCGAGTTAGGCCTTGTGGGCGCCGGCATCAGTACGCTTACGGCGAGAACCCTCGGAGCTGCCGGAATTGTGGCGATGGTGGCCTGGCGCAAGAGGTATAAACTTTATTGGACCTCGATGCGTCAAACACATGCCGGGGGAGCAAGACGCTACAAGGTGTGGACCACGAGCTATCCATTGATGATTCAGAGTGGCGTGGAGTGTGGCCTTTGGTCGGTAGGCGCGGTGGTCAGCGGCTGGTTCGGGAAGGTTCAGCTCGCGTCATATCAGGTTATCAACACCATCTCGCAGCTTGGCTTCATGATCTACATGAGCTTCAGTATAGCCACCTCTATCCGGGTGGCAAACTTCACCGGAGTAGGAGACATTAAAGGAATCAGGCATATCACAAACGCCGGGTTGCACATAGTGTTGCTGCTTGCAGTGATAATGTCGATATGTTTCCATCTCTTCGCACGCGATCTCGTGCATGCCTTCACACCCGATGAGGCCGTCACATCCTATGCGGTGTTGCTTGTGACACCACTCATACTATATCAATTCTGCGACGCAGTGCAGCTTACTTATGTGAGTGCGTTGCGAGGCACATCGGAAGTGAAGCCGCTCCTATGGATATCATTGATAAGTTATCTTGTCGTGGGTGTCCCCTTGCTGTTATGGATGGCAAAATATCTTGACATGCAGACCGAGGGAATCTACTATAGTTTCTCAGGAGCCCTCACGGTGGCAGCCGTCCTGCTTATCTACTCCTTCCGGCGTACTCTCCGTCGCAGAGAGGGAGCCCTTGCTTCGGCGCCAGTGGATAAGTGAGATTTGTGTGATTACGGTATGAAACAGGCTTGAAACAGAGTCGTAAAGTTAATAATCATGTCTGTTAAGACACTTTAATATAAAAAATTGTGATTTGTCGCGAAAAAATGATTACTTTGCAAGCTGAAACCTGCGTCTGCCGCAAATCAATAGAGATAACATTATAACTCCGGCGGCATACACCGCAGGAAAAACACAATATAGAATAAGAGAGCAATGGGTAAAATCATAGCTATCGCCAATCAGAAGGGCGGAGTGGGAAAGACCACCACAGCATTCAATTTAGGGGCATGCCTTGCCTCCGACGGCAAGAAGGTGCTTCTTGTGGATGCCGATCCGCAGGCTAACGCCACGTCGGGGCTTGGTGTGGATGCCGACCAATCGGAGATATCCGTATATGAGTGTCTTGTCGACGGGCAGGATCCGAAGCAAGCGATATTGCCTACATGTGTCGACGGGCTGAGCATCATATGCTCACGCATAGATCTTGTAGGTGCTGAGGTGGAGCTGATGAACCGGCGCGACCGAGAGAAAGCATTGTCGAAAGTGCTTGAGCCCCTTAAGGAAGACTACGACTTCATCCTCATAGACTGCAGTCCATCGTTAGGAGTGATAACGGTGAATGCCCTTACGGCAGCCGACTCTGTGATCATCCCTGTGCAGGCGGAGTATTTTGCTTTGGAGGGTATCTCACAGCTTCTCAACACTATCCGCATCATCAAGAGCCGCTTGAAGCCAACTCTTGAGATAGAGGGCTTCCTGCTTACGATGTATGATGCGCGTCTGCGTCTGGCCAACCAGATATTTGAGGAGCTCAAGGGCCACTTCGGCGACATGGTGTTCACCACCGTGATACCACGCAACATCAAGCTTTCGGAATCACCGAGTCATGGATTGCCCGTCATACTCTACGACCCGGAGAGCCGTGGCTCGATTGCTTACGGACAGTTGAGCAAGGAACTTGTGGCCCGCAATCGCAGGAAGAGAGTATAACCGGGAAAAGGGAATTACAGAGAAGGATAAGGGAGCGCCAAAACAATAACACCGGAGAAAGAATGGCATTGAAACGCAACGCATTGGGACGTGGACTCGACTCGCTGATCTCAATGGACAATATACAGACCGGCGGCTCGTCGGCAATCAATGAGATCGAGATTGATCTAATCACACCGAATCCGGGGCAGCCACGTCGCATCTTCAATGAAGAGACGATAGAGGAGCTGGCCACCTCAATAAGAGAGCTCGGAATTGTGCAGCCGTTATCCCTTCGCGACAACGGCGACGGCACCTATCAGATCATAGCGGGCGAAAGACGCTGGAGAGCGGCCAGGAAAGCCGGTCTGGCTACCGTGCCCGCCTATGTGCGCACCGTGTCAGACGCTGAGGTGACGGAGATGGCTCTTATTGAGAATATCCAGCGTGAAGATCTCAACGCAATAGAGGTGGCATTAGCTTTCCGCAAGCTGATTGACACCTATAACCTTACTCAAGACCGTCTTTCGGAGCGTATCGGCAAAAAACGCACCACCATCGCCAACCATCTGAGGCTGCTCAAGCTCCCTGCGGAGATACAGCTCGGACTGCGCGACCGCAAGCTCGACATGGGCCATGCGAGGGCATTGCTGTCTGTGGCCGACCCGAAGGAGCAGTTAGGTCTCTATAACCGTATCCTCAGCGAGGGGCTTTCGGTAAGAATGGTCGAGGAGGCGGCGCGTGAATTGAACACACCGGAGATCCCCTTGCCTGAGAAGCCGGCGAAGGCTCAGAAAGACTACGGCCGCTTCAACGTGTTTGCCAGCTCTCTGAGCGAGATGTCGCCTACCCCTGTGAAGTTTGCCCGCACAGCCGACGGCAAGGGCTCGATAACCTTTAAGTTTGCATCAGACGAAGAGCTTCAGCAGCTTGTGGATCTCTTTGAAAAGATGAAGATGCAGTGACACCAACAGAAAGAGTATACTACTGAATGAAAGAGCAGCACTCCATAAAGACACCACGCCGGAGCAGCGCTACGGGACGGCGATTTCTGCAGGCAATGGCGATAATGGCATTTGTAATGGTGTTAAGCGTGACAGCGAGGGCCCAGGATCCGGTGGAACCCACAGATTCCACCGTCTATGTAGATGCCAAGATGCTTGTGAGGGAACCGCTTGACTACGACTATGATGAAGCGGCCGACACTGTGCCTACAGTGGTGGTGGATGAAAATTCACCCTATGGCCTCGACGGCAAGAAAATCTTCAACCCTTCGCCGGAAAGGGCAGTGTGGCTCTCGGCTCTTTTCCCCGGTCTCGGACAAGTCTATAACCGACGTTACTGGAAGTTGCCGATAGTGGTGGGTGGATTCATGGGTCTCGGCTACGCCACCAACTGGAACAACAATATGCTCACGGAGTATTCCCAGGCATACCGCGACATAATGGACAACGACCCCTCCACTAAATCCTATATGGACTTCTTCCCTTCCACCACCAAGGAGGAGGATCTTGACAAAGCGTGGCTCACCAATATTCTCAAACGCCGACGCGACTTCTACCGACGCAACCGCGACCTTTGCATCATCTGCCTTGTAGGCATGTATGCGCTCTGTATGCTTGATGCTTATGTCGATGCCTCGCTCGCACATTTTGATGTGTCGCCCGATCTGTCGATAGAATGGAGTCCGGCGATGATGATAAGTCCCGGCAGCCGCAAACTCAGTCTCGGAGTGAACTGGGCTTTTAACTTTTAGCAAATCATATCTCCCCATAAATGAAAAGAAAAATACTGATAGCGATCCTTGCCGCCGCATCATTGGCAGGATTCGCCAAGACGGATAAACAGAAAAAACAGAATGTA
>CAMWZE010000130.1 GCA_947178685.1 uncultured Porphyromonadaceae bacterium | reverse complement strand
TCATACTCACCCGAATGGGTGTTAGAGGGAGATATAAAGGGTTGCTTCGACCATTTAAGCCTCGAGTGGCTTCTCAACAATATCCCTATGGATAAGGAGATTCTACGCAAATGGCTTAAATGTGGCTTCGTATTCAAGGGCGAACTTTTTCCAACAGAGGAAGGTACACCACAAGGTGGAATAATATCGCCTACTCTTGCAAACATCACTCTTAACGGCATAGAAAAGGCTCTTTCGGGATTTAAGCCAACAACTAAAAATGGTGTTGCCTATAACCCAAAAGTCAGTCTTGTGAGATATGCTGATGATTTCATCATTACAGGAGCGTCCAAGGAAATCCTGGAGAATGAGGTAAAACCAATCCTGATTGATTTCTTCAAGGAAAGAGGTCTGGAATTATCAGAAGAAAAGACGGTTATAACCCATATATCCGATGGATTTGATTTTCTTGGATTCAATGTACGCAAATATAATGATACACTTTTGACCAAACCGTCAAAGAAAGGTGTGAAGAAACTTACTGACAAGGTAAAGGTTCTTCTGAAATCACATAGAACAGTGACGCAGGAGGATATTCTCATGATGCTGAACCCCATATTAACGGGATGGGCAATGTATTACAGATATTGTGCAGCCTCAGAGACATTCAGGAAAACCGACCAAAAGATATTCAATATGATTTGGCGATGGTGTCGTAGACGGCACTCAAACAAATCTCTTGGATGGATAAAGAATCGATATTTCCATCGTGTGAACAACCGTGATTGGTGCTTCGGGATAGAGGCAGAGACAGCAAAAGGGAACACCCATTTCCTTCTGACACGTCTGTTCGACACCAAAATAACAAAGTATCCCCAAATTAAAGGAGACGCCAATCCATATGATGCAGAATGGTACGACTACTTCCTTGACAGAAATCTACTGCGTATGAAAGAGAATCTCAAAGGAAGAAAATCCCTGATACATATGTGGGAAAGTCAAAAGCGTTGTTGTCCGATATGTGGAAACACCATTACTAAGGACACACCGTGGCGAACCGTTATGAGGAAAGTAAACGGAGCCGACAAACTGCAACTCGCACATGAAACATGTTGTAAATCTCTAAACAAAAAACGAGGACTTTTATGAGCGTACTTCATCGAAGTATTGAATTGCTTGAGCCGTATGATGGGAAACTATCATGTACGGTTCTTAGGGGGGAAAGCGCCCGAAAGGGCGCTGACCTACCCGATCCGACGCTTGCCAAGACTCTTTTCTACCAGTTCTGCAAGAACCGGAAGAGCGGAAAACTCCCGGCGGGCTGCGGTTTCAGGATTGTGAATTTTACGGATGTGGAGTATTCCAACCGTATTAATCCTATACAGCGGAAGTATATTCCTGATCTTGCGGCTGCTTCCGAGACGGCTGCCACCCTGCTTGCCTCCCTCAATAAGGGAGGTGGTGAGAAGAAAGGCGGTTCGGAGGCGTTCTTTACGAACTCGGCTGAAAACTTCCTTGCTGCTATCATCTATTTCTTTGTAAATTTCCACCCTGTGGGTTTTCGAAACGGAAAGAAACTTAAACGTTTCATCTTACATGAGGGAAAGAAACTGGAGATTGTGATTCGCAACTGGGATGATTTTAATGCCCTTGATGAGAATGGTGAGATTATACTTGATTTCATCGACAGTGAGGGTAATTCCGTTTCGACCGATGAGGACAGGCTATTTGTTGACCTCAATGGTTTTTCCTACAAAGACCAGAACGGAAAACTTATCAAGATTGACCGCACATGGTATGAGGATGAGAATGGCAACGAGGTTGAGCCGGACACCATAACCGGTGAGTTTTCGGATATGCCCCACGTACTCTCCTTCCTCGGAAGACCATACGACCAAGTATTCAATATTCTGATGCAGGATGATAAGATTGCTTCCCTTATGGCTCCTTTCAAGTCGGCTTACGAGAATAAGGCTAATGACCAGCTCGAAGGCATGGTGGGTACTCTGCGAGTCAATGCTGCGCGTCTCGTCTCTCCGGAAGCGTATTGGGTATTCACGGGGGATGACTTCGACCTTAAGATTTCCGACCCGAAGGCTCCGAGTTATCTTGTGATTGCAAATGACCCGGAGAAGGAACAGGTTATAGGTTCGTTGAACGCTTTGGTGCTGAATCGTCTGATTACCCGGGTCAACTCCAAGGGAAATATTCCGGTGAGCATAATCGTGGATGAGCTTCCGACGCTCTATTTCCATAAGATTGACCGTCTTATCGGTACCGCCCGAAGTAATAAGGTTGCTGTTACTCTCGGTTTTCAGGAGTTGCCTCAGTTGGAGGCTGACTATGGCAAGGTGGGTATGCAGAAGATTATCACCACTTGTGGTAACATCTTCATGGGAGCAGCCCGTAACAAGGAGACGCTGGAGTGGGCACAGAATGATGTGTTCGGAAAGGCTAAGCAGACTTCCACTTCCATCACCATAAATGACTCCAAGGTTTCGACTTCGATTTCTGAGAAACTTGACTACCTTGTGCCGGCTGCGAAGATTGCCGATATGGCTACAGGTTGGCTTGCAGGTCAGGCTGCACGTGATTTTACTGCAACCGATAAGAAAATGCTGTCGAGCTTCGACATCGAGAGTTCGGAGGAGTTCAAGACCACGAAGTATTTCTGCAAGACCCATTTTGACATGAAGAAGATTAAGGATGAGGAAGACCACTACGTGGATCTCCCCAAGCTTTATGAGTTCAAGAATGCCCGGGAGAAGGAGATTATGCTCAACCGTAATTTCAAGCGTGTCAATCTGGAGGTGGAGACTATGGTCAAGGAACTTTTAGGCATGGCTTAACAATTATATATTCTACTTTTTTCATTTCTTTACCAATGACAGATAAGTCATTAATTTCAGTGCCACTCCCGCTCAGGCTGAGCGGGAGTGCCCTTAAAATAATAGCGGTGCTCTCGATGGTGATTGACCATTGGGCTTATTTCTTTCTGGAGCCTGAGAATCCTCTTTATCCGGTGATGCGTTGTTTCGGCAGGATTGCTTTCCCGGTGTTCGCTTTCCTGATTGCAGAAGGGGCTGCCTATACCCGTAACCATTGGCGGTATGTCGGCACTCTTCTATTATTCGGTTTTATAAGCGATATTCCCTGGTTTATGCTCACTGGCGATGACGGAACACACAACGTGATGTTCACCCTTGCTTTGGGTGTCATGGCGATTGCCGTGTTTGACCGGCTGTGTGAGCATGGGCCGATATGCTTTGCTTCCATGCTTGTTTTTGCCGGGATTGCTTGGCTGCTTCATTCAGATTATGACTGGCGCGGTGTGCTGATGATAGTCCTTTTTTATATGCTCCGGGCGAAAACTATTCAGCCGTGGAAGGAGCGTTTCCGCATCGAATATCCCAAGCAGGCAATTCTCCAGATTCTATTTACTTTCCCTCTGATGATGCACTACGGCACTGTCGGTACCATACTTGTCTCCGTGGTGATCTTCCTCTATGACGGCACACGCGGAAATATTAAAGGCGCAGTAGCCAAATACAGCTTCTACGCCTTCTATCCGGTACACCTATTACTGATGATAGCATTCATTTAAAAATCTTTTGTAATCAAACTCTTATGTTTTATAAAAAGAAATCCAATATGAGATTAAGAAAATACCAAAGTGGCTATCAAAACGTCCATTCTATATACTGGGATGCTATGGAGCTCGATCACAGAGGGTTCTAAATATGGGCCATAAATTAAAGAATACCATTATACCATACAGTTCTATGACCAGAAGTTGCTGAGTGTTACAAAGCTTGACGAACCTCTTCTTCATTGTTGATGTGAAAAAGTATTATGTTGATACGTTGCGATAATAAGAGAGGGACTCAGAAAAGAGAGCTCCTCTCAATATTTCCTTATTTTAGTGGACGTTCCATCTTTCATAAGTAAATTACATACATTTGATTATGTAAATACGAGATAAAAAAACTGCAGAAGTAGTAAAATTTGAGTTTATTCTTTTGTATTGTTAAAATTGTACTCTAACCAAATAGGAATGTACTCTTTTATGCCCACTCTTCATTATGCACACTGATAACCGAAAAGAATTGCCATACAGGACTGCATTTAAGATGTTCATGAATAAACATTTTTAGTCAGTCACCATTTCTGATATAGAGAACGCCACAGGAATGACCCGAGGCGCGATAACGTATTATGCAAAAAATAAGATGGGACTTTTTAAAGCTGTGGTTAAGCATTACATAATTGACCAACAGAATGTCAATTATAAATTCGATTCAAATCAACCAACCTTCAAGGAGTTTATTGATGGATATCTTAATGAAGTCCGCAGTACCATGACAAGCTTGCAAAGACTTATTGATGAGGTAGATGTACAAAATGCGAGTCGATCATATTTATTCCTCTTATTGCAGATAAGACTGTATTTCCCAGATTTGCATGATGAATAACTTACAAACCGTAATAGAGAAATGGGAATTTGGACAGTAAAGATTGCAGAAGCAACCCAAAGAGGAGAACTTCGGCCGGATATTGACATAATAGAATGTGCTGAGCAGTTTGTGTATCTTTTTTATGGACAGGCTATGATTCGCTTCTCAGTGGTCTTGATGTTGAACGAGTGAGAAGAGGTATGTATATTTCCTACAAACTTATGAATACACCCGAGACTCCAAATCCCATGAATCCATTGATAAGTCAATCATGAATATTTGATGAGAATACATAGATTAGGTTTATTTTACTGAATTTTTTGATTAAGTTTGTAATACTGTTGAATTGTAATGTAAAGCTTATAAGTAATAATAAAGTATTTATCTACCCAACTCCCTCATAACCCCCCAATGATATAGTGTAAAACGATATGTCGAAGAATACCTCGGTCGTGTAAGAGGATAGCCTTCGCAAGTGAAGAGTATCTTTTGATAACATAACGGTATTACAGATCACTACTATAGGCTCTTGATTGGGGCCTGCATATAACTCACAGTAATACTCGGACAGGGGTACTTCCCATTGATGGTCCATTTAAAGACTCTGACGAAAAAACAAATGTTGAGATACTGACCTACAGCACCAAATCTCCCGACCGGGACCTTCCTTTACAGACCTCAAAAGTGCATGGCTACATATTTACCCATTCTCTTGAAATAAATTTTTCGCCGGAAAATATGAATTTCATCCTCAGATAATAGTAAATATACCCTTTTGTGTAAGAGATAAGAATTAGGAATAGTGTATCTTTGCATCCAAAATGAATTTGTATGGACGAAAGATATAATCGAAACAGAATTTACGTAAGCGAAGAAGAACAAGAAAAAGTTCGGAAGACACGTATCTTGTTAGGTGGTGCTGGAATTGGAAGCATCATTGCCGAATGCGCATTGAGGTTTGGATTCGAAGATATTGTTATTGTTGACGGAGACAAAGTTGAACTCTCCAATCTTAACCGCCAGAACTATGTGAAAAGCGACATTGGCAAATCCAAGGCGGAGTGCCTTGCAAAG
>CAMWZE010000129.1 GCA_947178685.1 uncultured Porphyromonadaceae bacterium | reverse complement strand
TCTCGTCGGTCGTCGTAGGGATTCACCCTCTCGGCTCCGGTCTTTGTATGTCGGTTGTTGTCCATCAGAGTTTCTTATAGAATGAACGGCGGCGTCGGTGCTGGCGGTAATCGAAATATTCCCATTGGCTCTGCACCTTGGAGTTGGTCTCCATCTCCGGATTTGACTCAGCCCATCTGTAGCCGTTTTTCTGATAATACGGGATGAGATCCTGGAATAGGAGCGCGTTTACTCCCTTATTCTGGTATTCCGGTTTCACCGCCACGAGGAGGAGGTCAACCCGGTCGTTCTTACCCTTGAGTCCCTTCAGAAGATGCCACCATCCGGTGGGGAAGAGTTTCCCCTTGCTCTTCTGCAGCGCACGGCTCATGGAAGGCATCGAAATACCCACTCCAATCAACTTATCCTCCTTGTCGACTATGAGGGTCACCAAGTCGAGATTGAGCAGGCCGAGGTAAATGTCGATATAGTATTCAATCTGACGCTCGGTAAGATGTGAATATTCGTAGAGGCCGTCGTATGAATCGTTGATAAGGTGAAACAGGGCCCGGCCGTATTCCCTCTTTATGCGTTTGCGACTGTCATACTTCAGCACCTTGATGCCATATTTCCTCTTCACCAGTTCGGCTATGCGGTTCATCTTATCGGGTATTGCCTCCGGCACATCGATGATGAACTCCACCCAGTCGCTCTCCTTCTTGTAGCCGAGCTTCTCAAGGTGTTGGGGATAGTAGGCGTAATTATAGATGGTGGCCATAGTGGAGAGCTCCTGGAATCCCTCCACGAGCATCCCCTCATGGTCAAGATCGGTGAAGGCGAGGGGGCCTATGAGCTTCTTCATACCTTTCTCGCGGGCCCAGTCTTCCACAGCTTTAAGGAGTGCCTCCGACACTTCCGGATCGTCGATGAAGTCAATGAATCCGAAGCGGGCGTTGCTGGAGTTATGATGCTCGTTGACCTGCCGGTTGATGATTCCGGCTATGCGTCCTACAGGCTTTTCGCCACGATAGGCCATGAAATATACAGCTTCGCAGAAGTCGAAGGCCGGATTGATTTTAGGCGATAACGTGTTCACATCGTCTGAGATCAACGGTGGCACATAATAGGGATTGCCGTCGTAAAGATCAATCTGAAACTGTGTGAACTCCTTTAGATTGGCCTTGGTAGGCTCGATGGTCTTTATTTCGATCATAGGGTGGGTTTACATAAATGAGAGCCAGACAAGGAGAGCTATCATAAGGGCTATGAACACGCAGAGAAGTACGTAGAGCTGGGAGGAGTTGCGACGCTCCATGGCGAGCTGAAGATCGGCGACGGTGCGATATCCATGCTCGGGATCCTCACATTTGCGTGCAATCTTGCGCAGCTTTGGCAGAGACGTGGGGAGATTGTCAAGCACTTCGTTGAGCACTTTGCCGTAGCTCCGAATATCAGCACGGGTGTCTTGCTCGGTGAGACTCCCGCTTTGGTCATAGCCCACGTTCACGAGTTTGACGTTTTCGTTATATTCGGTGAAAATTATCGACTCCGGCGTGATAGGTACGTGCTGGATATGATTTTCCTGAATATACTCCATAGCGTCGAGAAGCTGTGTCTGGAGCCGATGTACGATCTTTGGGGTGAGACGCTTCTCGTCGATAAGGCGACGGAGCGAATATCCATAGATGTCATCGGTGATTATGGCTTTCCCTACTCCCGGCACAATCTCGAAATCGTTGACGATTACGAGATTGGGGTGGAGCAGATTATAGCGCACGTCAAACTCCTTCTCAAGTTTGGCTTGATATTCCGGATTGTCGGCATATTCCTTCTTAAGGCCCTTGAGCATTATCCACTTTCCGTATTTTTTTACGGTGTAGACATCGCAGTATTCCTCCTCCCATTCGGGAAGAAGGTAGAGGTCAGACCATTTTCCGGTAGGATCGTCGATCGGAATCTGCCTTTCATCTTTACTTATATAGACTGATGACATGGGTGGAGATATTTTAGAGGTCGTTGTGGATATTTTGTTTCAAAGTGGGAATATGACTTCAGTCAATGATGTCGAATCCGGTGTATTTACGCAGGCATTCCGGAATTACGATACCCTCGGGAGTCTGGTTATTCTCAAGCAGAGCGGCCACGATGCGGGGCAGGGCGAGAGCTGAGCCGTTGAGCGTGTGGCAGAGCTTTATTTTCTTGTCGCTGTCGCGGTAACGGCATTTCAGACGGTTGGCCTGGTAGGTCTCGAAGTTAGACACCGACGACACCTCGAGCCAGCGCTTCTGAGCCGCGCTCCATACTTCGAAGTCGAAGGTGATGGCAGATGTGAACGACATATCGCCGCCACAGAGACGCAGAATGTGCCAGGGAAGACCAAGCTTCTCGAGCAGACCCTGAACATGATCTTTCATCTCCTCAAGGGCCGCGTAGGAGTTCTCCGGTTTCTCTATGCGCACAATCTCCACCTTGTCAAACTGATGCAGACGGTTGAGTCCACGCACATCCTTACCGTAGCTTCCGGCCTCACGACGCCAGCAGGGTGAATAGGCGCAGTTCTTCTTCGGTAGCTCGTCGCCCGGGATGATTACGTCGCGGTAGATGTTGGTTACAGGCACCTCTGCCGTGGGGATAAGATAGAGATCGTCGACAGTGACGTGATACATCTGTCCCTCCTTGTCGGGAAGCTGGCCTGTGCCGTAGCCTGAGGCCGCGTTTACCACGAAGGGGGGTTCTACCTCGGTGTATCCGGCTTTCCAGCCCTCGTCGAGGAAGAACTGTATGAGGGCACGCTGCAGGCGCGCACCCTTGCCGATATAGAAGGGGAAACCTGCACCTGTCACTTTCACACCGAGCTCGAAGTCGATGAGGTTATATTTCTTGGCGAGGTCCCAGTGGGGTAGAGCGTCAGGGCCGAGGTCGGGCATCTTTCCACCGGTCTTCTCCACCACGTTGTCTTCGGCAGTGCGTCCTTCGGGCACAGCATCGCAGGGAAGATTGGGGACGGTCAGCAGGAGCTGGAGCATCTTCTCCTCGCAATCTTGCAGACGGTCCTGAAGACCTTTTGCCTCACCTTTGATATCAGCCACACGCTGTTTTGCCTCATCAGCCTTCTCCTTCTCGCCGGCTTTCATATGCGCTCCGATGGAGGCGGCGAGTTTCTTCAGCTCAGAAGCATCACTGTCGCATTTCTGCTGTAGGCGACGACGCTCGGCATCGATTTCAAGAATTTCGGTAATCACGGCTTTGCCGTCGAAGCCTTTTACGGCGAGGCGCTTCACCACGAATTCGGGATCGGCTTTTATAGTTTGGAGTGTAAGCATTTGCTTTCTGTTTAATTCATTATGAATTATGCATTATGAATTATGCATTGTGCATTGTGCATTATGCATTATTATCCGAGTAGCTCTTTCACCTTGGCATTGATGGCGCGGCCTTCGGCGCGTCCGGCAAGGCGTTTTGTGGCAACTCCCATCACCTTGCCCATCTCTTTAGGACCGGTGGCACCGGTTTCAGCGATGATTGCCTTGAGCTCAGCTTCCAGCTCCTCCGGAGAGAGCTGCTTGGGGAGGTATTCCTCGATTACAAGAGCCTCTGCAAGCTCGTTGGCGGCGAGTTCTGACCGGTTGTTCTCCTCGTAGATCTTTGCGCTGTCTTTACGCTGTTTCACCATTTTCACCATTATCTTGGTGGCGTTCTCATCTGAGAGCTCGCCGTTGGCTCCTTTGGCGGTCTTTGCCTCAAGGAATTCTTTCTTCACACCACGAAGAGCTTCAAGGCGCACTTTGTCGCGGGCCAGCATGGCTTTCTTGATGTCTTCGCTGATTTGGTCAAAGAGATTCATATTATCTTATGTTGTAGTGTTGTTTCTGTTTTAATTTGCAAAAATACGGTAAAAATGCCGTATTCGCAATTATAGCGTCCATTTTTTTGCGTGATGACGGGGTTATGGTAAGGTTTTGATAGTAAAAATCCCGGGAGGTGACTCACGTCGGCTCCCGGGATGCACAATCCTGTTTTTCCTTATGAAAAAATAGACCTGTAGATTGAGAAGTTCAATTTGATGAACTTTCAGTTTGATAAAGTCCGGTTGAGCGGTCTTCCGGATTTGAAAAAACTTGCTTGATTCAAATTTTGGGTTGAGTAAATCTCCACGTGGCCGGGATTAATGGAGATTAAGCTCCTTAATCATGATTTGAGCCACGGGTGGCGGTTGTGGTATGACTTTATTTATTTGGGTACTGTCAGGCCCATGGAAGTGATGTAACCCTCCTGTGGCACACAGTTCTGAAGCTGACACTGCTCGATGAATTTGTCGAGTGCCACCTGTGCCTTGGCTCTGTCGGGCTTGGCATCGCGGATCTCCGCGAAAGTGTGGTGGGGGCCTTCGGCAAATTTCAGCACCTCTTCCCATTCCTCGGGCATCGTTATCCCCATCATGCAGCTGTTGTCGCGCTTCTTATAAGGCCAGAATGTGTAGCCGATATTGTTATCCTTCATTGTCTTCACGAAAGCGGCCTGCCATTCGTCGGTGTTGTGGCCTATCTCACCCATATACATCGGACGGTTGCTCTTGTCGCGGAAATCGATATACGACTGTATGGCTTCAGGAGTAGGGTCGCCGCCATAGCGATGGCATGTAAACATGAGCTGAGGGTCGTAGTCCGTATCCTTCAAAGGCTCGAAGTTGCTGTTCCATTGGGGAGCACCGATAAGGATTACATGGTTGGGATCGACTTCACGGATTGCAGCCACGGCACGTTTGTGAAGGGGTTCGAGCTTGGCATTCAGTTCATCCTGATTGTCAAAATAGGTAGCTATCGGTTCGTTGATAAGTTCATAGCCGAGAATCACAGGTTCATCCTTATACCGGTCGGCAATGTCGCGCCAGATAGAGCAGAACTGTTGCTGGCTCTTCTCGCTCTCAAGGAGCCAGGGATAGCCGTAGGAGTCATCGATATTGTCGCCGGTCTGTCCGCCGGGTGCATCATGCATGTCAAGGATAAGGTAGAGGTCGTTGGCTTTGCACCAGCTAACCACGCTGTCGATACGGGCGAATCCATCCTGATTTGCGGTGAGTCCCATATAGTCTTCATCGGTGAAGAGTTTATAGTGGAAGGGGAGACGTATGGTGTTGGCGCCGGTGGATGCTATATAGTCGATGTCGGCCTTTGTGATGTAATTGTCTTTGAATTGGCTCCAGAACTCTGCTGCCTTGTCGGGGCCGACAAGTTCGGAGATCACTTCATTTATCTGTCGGGGTGCGTTCATTCGGCGGAATCCGAACATATAGCCTTCCGGATTTAGCCAGTTGCCGAGGTTTGTGCCTACGATGAAGAGCTTGGAGCCGTCGGGTTTGATAAGGTCGGGTCCCTGCACCTGCACAAATTTTGCCTCCTCCTTAGATTGTGCGGCATTCTTGTCGCCGCATCCGCCGGCTGAGAGGGTGAGCAACATTGCAGCCGCTCCCAGCAGCATTGATGGATATTTCTTCATGTCATTCATGTGGTTAGAGAGTGTGGTGGAAGTTTAGATAAATAATGTATGAAA
>CAMWZE010000128.1 GCA_947178685.1 uncultured Porphyromonadaceae bacterium | reverse complement strand
CTGTCTTCGGGACAATGGCGCGAAATCAAGCGACGAGAGGAGTGGCGACGGTGCTACTTATCCAGCATAGGGCATCCGTAGGATTAGTGCCGCATGGCTCTGAGATATTACTATAGCTTCACATAATTGCAAAATTTAATCAAGCGGGATTGACCGTTCATCATACGGATTCGTCCACTCATCAGAACTTCCTTGCGGTACGATGTATTGCAACATAATTTTGTGGCAAAAACAGTCACAATATTATGTTTAAATTTATCTATTCTACATTTTTAATGATATTATTGGCAGGTTTTACAGAGAGCCATGCCCAAGGATATCTGAAGGTTGAGCATCTAACTTCAAGCGAGCTAAAAGATGAACTGGGAAACCGTTACGGCAGTGGCAATATGCAGGTCGTAAGCGGCGGATATACTCTGCCACTCAGTATTAAAAGATTCGACAACGGTCAGCTACGCTCTTTATCTGTCGGAGTTTCTGCATCGTTTACCAAATTGGAAAATGAGGGCAAAGCCCTTGAAATGAATCCCGACGATATCTTCAATGCCAATCTGGGCTTGTCTTATCTTCAACCGTTAAACCGTAAATGGAGTATGATGGCCGTTTTGGGAGCGGGGATATATTCATCAATAAGCGAAATTACATCAAAAAGCATTCTCGCCAATGGGGGTGCCGTGTTCATTGTAAAGCTCAACGAGAATGTTGACTTGGGTTTCGGGGCCGGCGTTACTAATTCATACGGAACTCCGATGGCTATTCCGATGCTATACTTCAGTTGGCATCCTAATTGGAAGCTGAAATTCCAGATAGATCTCACCAACAGTCTAAAAGTTGCTGCCTCAACTGAGATCGGCAGGCTACGTCTTGAGCTTATCGGCATAGAAATGGACGGAATGTCGGCTGTCAGAAATATTGACGGGCAGTCAAAAATCTATTCTATGGTAATGCTTAAATCAAGTTTCAGACCATCTTTCAGATTCAATAATCATTTCGGTATTTTTCTTGAAGCAGGTGGAAACTGGGTTAGAGGTATATCTGTTACCGACCGCTCACTAAAGGCATTCTTCAACACATTCAAAGAAGAAAGCAATGACCCGTATTTCAAAACTGCTTTTCGTATGAGCGGAGGCTTTGAGGTTAAATTTTAATAATCGTGTCCAATGGAAATCAGATATATAATACCGTTTGTATTCTTGTTTGCAAGCTCATTAACTGCGTTTGCGGGAACTATCAAAGGAAAAGTTATCGATGAAGAAAATAATCCGTTACCTTTTGCAAGTGTGACTCTTCTGAGCAATGATTCAACCTTCGTAGCCGGGACAATAACAGATGATAATGGAGCGTTTCTGCTTGATGATATGAGTGATGCAGGCCGTTTAGTTCGCTTTTCATATATAGGATATTCGGAAACCTTGATACCTGTAGACAGCCTTGAATCAGGCATAATTATGCTTTTGCCAGATTCGCAGATGCTTTCAGAGGTTGTCGTAAAAGCTCACAAACCCCAGATACGCATGAAAGGTAATGCTATGATTACTACTGTCGCGGGCAGTATGTTGGAAAAATCCGGTTCAGCCAATAGACTTCTTGATCGTATTCCCAATGTGAGAATCATCGGGCAACAGGCGGAAGTATTCGGAAGTGGTAATGCCCGAATATATGTAAATGGCAGGGAGATAAGGGATTTCTCGGAACTTGAGAGAATATCAGCTGATAATATCCGACAGGTAGAAGTGGAAAACAATCCCGGAACCCGATACGGATCCGATGTAAATGCTGTTATCCGTATTATTACAAAATCGGATTCAGAAGAGGGGTTCGGCATAGACAACAGTTTTCTCTCAGGCTATCATTCGGGATGGAATTATGCAGACCGGATTAGTATGAATTATAGAAAAAAACATCTTGACGTAGGAGGAACCGTATCGTGGAAAGATTACCGCACCGGCGAGAAAAAGACAATTATTCAGGATACATATAGCGATAACTTCTCGTTGAATCAGCACTCCAAAACAAAATCAAATCTTCACACACAGAATTTGAATACTGCCTTCTGGCTAAATTATGGACTTGGCGAGACTTCCTCTATGGGCGTGAGATATGATTATTCACATCAGCCGTCTGAAAACGGTGTTTTACGGATGAACACTGAGGTCACTTCCGAACGTTCACCATATGAGCTATCCATGTCAGAAACCTCGGTTCACAATAGCGGAACGCGTCATGCTCTGAGCTGCTATTATTCCGGTAGTATCGGAAAACTAAAAATCGATTTTAATTCCGATGCGCTATGGAACAACGCCGGCATATCATCTACTGCGAATGAAGAGGTATTGCCTTACGGAGAGTCTGATTGGCAAAAAATATGCGCCTCATCATCAACGGATAGCCGAAGCAGCCTATACGCAGCAAATTTACAGCTTAAATATCCGTTATGGATAGGAGAACTGACAGCCGGCGGTGAATACAGCAGGACATCACGGTATGATAAGTATGCAGACTCGTTTTCCAACCAGACTTCAGGCGACATGAACATAATCGACGATATGTTTTACGCATTCGTTGAGTACGGAGGTACTTCAGGTTCCGCTCAGTGGCAAACCGGGCTGAGATATGAATCTATCAATTCGGAATATAGAGAAGACGGAGAGCGTATAGCACCCCAGTGCCGTGTATACAGATCAGTTTTCCCTTTTGCCTCAATGCTCGTCACCGCAGGTAATGTGAAACTTCAGTTGTCATACCGCAGCGGCACGGAAAGACCGACTTATTCACAATTGCGTAATAATATCATATATGCCAACCGCTATACATACGAGGGAGGAAACCCGATGTTAAGGCATATGACAAGCCATAAAGCGTCACTTACAGTCTCATATCGATGGGCTAACCTGACAGCAGACTTCATGCGTCTGAAGAATGGGATAGTCAGTACGTTTATTCCGTATGATGACAACCCGATGGTCGGACTTCTCACATATATGCAGTGTAAACCTTACAATCGCATAAATCTGTCATTGACACTTTCGCCCGTAATCGGCATCTGGTCTCCACGGTGGGGAATTCAGCTGTCGCAGAACAGATTTACCTCCATGACTCCGTCCGGAAATAGAAAAATGTACCATCCTGTTGCCATGTTCAGCTGGCACAATAATATCAGGCTGCCTCACAGCTTTATAGTCAGCCTTGACATGGGATACACCGCAGGTGGAGATATGGAGAACATTTCCTATGGGGCATTGTGGCGTATGGACGCGATGATATACAAGGGATTTATGAATGATCGATTCAGCATATCTCTCAATGTGGATGATATATTCCATAGTTCAGGAGCAAACAGCACACTTTACACTCCATTGCGAATTCTTCACTCATGCAATAAATCGGATACCAATATCGGCATTACACTCCGGTACAAGTTCAATGTTTTGAAAAGCAACTACAGGGGTAAAGGTGCCGGCAATGAGCAGAAACTACGCTTATGATTTGGCTGACAGATTACTAATGAATAACTTTGTAAATAAAATGTAGACAAGATGACAAGATATTTGCTCATAGAGGATGAACGCATAATCTATGAAGAGATGAAAAGGATGATGGATATGTTGCGTCCGGACTATATCCTTGCCGGATGGGCCACCGGTGTTGAGCAGGCCGTTGTGCTTATTGAGGGGGGCAATATAGACCTGATACTCGCCGACGTCCGGCTTTCTGATGGTCTCTGTTTTGATATTTTTAGCCGTGTATCAGTTGATATTCCTATAATATTCGTCACGGCATACGATGAATATGCGATCAAAGCGTTCAAGGTCAACGGTATTGACTATCTACTTAAACCCGTAGATGAATCAGACCTTGATGCAGCACTATGCCGATATGAACATCGGCAACTGACTCTTTCCTCTTCACCTGATATAGATAAGCTTGCAGATGATTATACCGGAAGAACTTGCAAGAGTCGGTTTTCAGTACAGGTAGGTGATTCCTGTATGTCAATTGCGGCGGCAGATGTGGCATATTTCTTCAGCGAGGACAAATACACATATCTGTGTCAGTTCTCAGGCAAAAGATATATTGTCAATTATACGCTCGAACAACTTGAAAAATTGCTTGATACGGATATGTTCTTTCGTGTGTCGAGAAACTGCATTCTGAATATCGGCTCATTTCAGAAAAGCACACGCTACTTTGGCGGTCGTTTGAAATTATATGTCGAACCGGAATTTCATGGAGATATAATGGTGAGCCGAAGCCGTGTCAACGACTTTCTGAAATGGATTGACGGAGCATTATGATAAAAGGAAATAAAAAATACATTATCTATCTAATTCTGTCGGTGGCGTTATCCCTTGCGCTGCTTGGCTGCATTTACAACATAATGACCGGCAAAGCTGTAGAAGATCAGTTTATGTCCAGAATGATGTTGAATCTACCGCTTTGCCTGCTGATCGGATTTATGGATGTATGGATAATCACTGCGACAGATAGATACTCAGGCATATCCAATGACATTATACGCATTCTGCTTGATCTGGGTATTACCACGCTTATGTGTATGGCAATTGTCGGTTCTTTGAATTATATGCTTGTAGACAAGGCAATCTCCTTAGGTGCAATCGTTAAGAACTCGCTCCCGGTTGTGCCTTGGAACTGGATAGTAGTTCTTCAGATCGAGTTATTCGTCAGTCAGTCGAGGCGCGACAAGATAGAGAAAGAAAAGGCTCAATACCAGCTTATGACATTGAAAAATCAGGTTAATCCTCATTTCTTATTCAACAGTCTTAATACATTGGCCTCACTCGCTTACACGGATGCCAACAAGACTAACTTTTTTGCAAAAAAACTTTCAAGTGTCTATCGCTACTTTCTTACAACATCCGAAAAACCGAGTGTGACACTTGCCGAGGAAATGACATTTGTCGAAACGTATTTTCAGCTGGAGAAGATACGTTTCGGAGAGTCCCTTCAGCTCCGGATCAGAATACCGGCAGAAGCACAAGGCAAATCGGTAATCCCAACGAGTATCCAGATGCTTGTTGAGAATGCAATCAAACATAACATAAACACTGAGCAATCGCCACTGGTTATAGAAATCACCTCTTCAGGCAATACAATTACAGTGTCAAACAATTATCAGCCCCGACAGAATGTCAAAGGCAACCGGATGGGGCTTCGCAATCTACGCCAACAGTATTTCCTGAAAGGTAAAGCCATTCATATTGAGCAGTCGGAATCGACCTTTACCGTGACATTGCAATTCATAAACTAAGATAACACCGGGTCGAATCAAAGAATTATCAATATCCAACCATATGCCTATGTCATTATGGCAGTCGCCACTCTTGCCGTCGCTTTGTTATTGCCATAATCGCATTTATGTGTCATTTCTTCGGTTATAATCGCAAAAATTTGTACCCTCAAAAGTTTTAGTCATGAAATTTTGTTATGCCATACGTCTTTTTAATGGAATAACCTAAGCGCGATAGCCAACAACAGCACCCTCTAAACTCAATTTTTTGTAAAAATCGCGGTTATAATCGCATTTTTTTGTACCTTTGTATTCTCTTAATCGTGATTTTTTGTATGGCAGTTAAAGTT
>CAMWZE010000127.1 GCA_947178685.1 uncultured Porphyromonadaceae bacterium | reverse complement strand
CCCTTGCCAATACCGGCGAACGCTTCGGCTACTACACAATGCTGGCCATCTTCCTGCTTTACCTGCAGGCGAAATTCGGATTCGACTCCACAGTGTCAGGCCAGATCTACGCAGTGTTTCTCGCTTTAGTCTACTTCATGCCTCTTATAGGCGGTTGGGTAGCCGACAAATGGAGTTTCTCAAAGTGTGTTGTCACCGGTATCTTCGTGATGTTCCTCGGCTATGCCATCATGGCGATGCCTACCGATATCCGCTCGACATCCTCACTGGTGATTCTATGTTGCTCGCTTGTGCTGATCGCAATAGGCACCGGCCTTTTCAAAGGTAATCTCCAGGTGATGGTTGGCGACCTCTACAACGATCCCAAGCTCAGCGGACAGCGTGACGCAGCCTTCTCTCTTTTTTATATGGCAATAAATGTGGGCTCGATGTTCGCCCCGATGGCTGCCACAGCAATGTGTAACTACGCACTGAAGGCAAAAGACCTCGTATATAATGCCGATCTCCCTTCACTCTGCAACAAGCTTCTTGACGGAGACATACCTGCCTCCGACGTAGCCGCCAAAGCAGCGGAAAGCGGCATGACTGTTGGTTCCGACGTGAATGCATGGGCAGCCGACTACATATCCACACTCTCAACCGGATACAGCTATGCATTTGCCGTGGCTTGTGGCTCGCTTATCATAAGCTTCCTTATTTATTTCCTCGGCCGTAAGACCTACGCCCATATCCTTACTAATAAGAAAGAGGGTGCAAAAGCGACACAGGCATCTGCCGGTCCTGAACTTACACCTGCCCAGACCAAGGCTCGTGTGGTAGCACTTCTCCTTGTGTTTGCAGTAGTAATCTTCTTCTGGATGGTGTTCCACCAGAATGGTGCAACCCTCACCGAGTTTGCCAAGAGCTGTACATCTCCCGAAGCCGGTGGTTGGACCCGTATCGGCTTCAACGTATGGGCGCTTCTTTCAATTGCAGTAGGTGTATACGCATTGTTCAATCTCTTCCAGAGCAAATCTACACAGGGACGTGTTATCAGCGGTGGTCTCATTGTGATGGTGGCATGGGCGCTATGGTACTTCTACAACTCTACTCCCGATCCACTCACAGGAATCCAACCTCAGCAGTACCAGCAATTCAACCCCTTCTATGTCGTTGCTCTCACTCCTGTGTCGCTTGCAATTTTCGCATCCCTCGCCAAGCGTAAGAAAGAACCTTCGGCTCCCCGTAAGATCGGCTATGGCATGCTTCTCGCTGCTGTAGCTTATGCAGTGATGATGATAGGTTCTTTCGCCATCGTAGGCACAAGTGCTTCCGTATCTCCCAACTGGCTTATATCAACCTATCTCCTACTCACCTTCGCAGAACTTCTTCTCTCGCCCATGGGCATATCTTTCGTGTCGAAAGTGGCTCCTCCGAAGCTGAAGGGTTCGATGATGGGTGGTTGGTTTGCAGCTACGGCAATCGGCAACTACCTCGTATCTATTCCGATGGTATTGTGGGGCAAGATGCCTCTTTGGGTGCTCTGGCTTATTCTGATCGCCATCTGCCTCGTGGCCGCCGGCTTTATCTTCATGATGATGAAGCGTCTTGAAGCCGCCACCGCCGATGCTCCTGAAAGCGCGGCTGCTGAAGTGGCCGAAGGAGAAGCAATAGCTGCTGAAGCCGAAGCCTAATTATAAAGCTGAAATAAAATCACCGCAGATAAGAAGTTTCTTTTGAAATGCCTTATCTGCGGTGATTTTTATTTTATGGTGTGAGTTATATTTCTGCGGTTGTTTTACTTCCGCCTGAGTCTTGCTAAGGGATAGCTTACATATCCATTATCTTGTGTAAAGGAAACGTTTTATACTGCGTTTCGGAGTCTTCTCGAACTCGTTTGGCATGAGCACTATTTTCGAAAGCTGTTCGTAGGGAGCCACAATCTTATTGAGTTCATTGCGCACATTCTCCATGGTGCTATCCATATCGTTGAACGTTATACCGAACTTATCTGTAGCATCAAAATCGGGGTAGACAAGACCTACGAGCTTGCCGTCGCGTTCCACAACAAGACTCTCTGCCACAAACGGCATATTGTTGAGCTTAGCCTCTATCTCCTCAGGATAGATATTCTGTCCGGAAGAGGAGAGGATCATTGTCTTTGAGCGACCGCGGAGGAAGAGAGTGCCATCGGGAGAGCGCGTTCCCATATCGCCGGTATGAAGCCAACCCTCTTCGTCGAGCACCGCCTTTGTGGCTTCGGGATTATTGTAATATCCCTTCATTACGTTAACTCCACGCACGCATATCTCACCGGGTATATTTTCCGGATCAGGCGATTCTATCTTGCTCTCCATAATGGGGAGGGTCTTGCCGGATGAACCTACGATAAATTCGCGCCAGGGGGTATAGGATATCAGCGGTCCGCACTCCGTCATGCCATAACCCACTGTGAAAGGAAATTTGATCTTATGCAGGAATTCCTCCACTTCATGGTTGAGAGGAGCGCCACCCACAATCACCTCCTCAAACTCACCGCCAAAAGCATCGATAAGTTTCTTACGGATTTTCGAGTAGATAAGAGAATCAAGGAAAGGCACTGCGAGAGTCCAGCGCATAGTGCCCTTGGATATCATGGGTAAAATCTGGTTTTTGTAGATCTTCTCAAGAATAAGCGGAACGGTAATTACAAGATTGGGCCGCACGTCGGCCAAAGCCTTGAGCAGTACTCGCGGAGAAGGTGTCTTGCCGAGCAGAGTGATATGTGAACCCACAGCAAGGGGCGTTAGCATATCAAAGGCACAACCATAAGCATGAGCAAGCGGAAGGAAAGCCAACGCGCGGGAACTGCGGAAATGCAGCTCGGATTCCATTCCGAAGCAAACGTTACCGGCAAGATTCTCGCCGGTGAGCATCACTCCCTTGGAAAAGCCTGTAGTGCCCGAAGTATAGTTGATTTCAACCACTTCAGAATTGTCGCGGTCGGCATATTTCACGTCTCGCGCACTGAGACCATAGGGATAGCGACGGTTAAAACGACGGTTAAGGAGCCTGATGTGACGCTGCAATTCTACATCCGGAGCCTCATGTAGCACACACTTTCTTTCAAGGCTTAAGACTCCCTTTACATTCAGCAAAGTCTCGGGCTCGATATGTTCCCAGATATGATCGGAAATAAAGAAGAGTTTGGCTCCTGAATGGTTAACGATATGGATGACATCTCTTGGATTGAATTCCGAGAGAATAGGCACAATGACGGCACCATATGTCACGGTAGCCATATATATTTTCACCCATTGCACTGAATCCTTTCCACATAAGGCCACCTTATCGCCCGGCTTCAAGCCGATCGATTCATAGAGAAGGTGGGCCCTCGCCATAGAAACAGCAAGATCAGAATAGTTCAACACATTTCCCTTGCCATACTCTCCAAGAGCAGGGAGATCCCAGTTTTCAATAAAACTTTTTTCGTAGATTTTGATAAAATTCTTGATTTCCATACACATGCACTTTTATCGGGTCCGAAAGCACTTTCCGAGCTATAGTTTCCACCAATCCCTACTCACTATCAGACACAAATCGCGACTTTAGTCGACGGGTAACGATATTAAAACAAATATTCAAGCCAACTTGTTTTTAATCAATTTTCATTACCTCTTCAAATCAGACTTGTGTCATAAACCGGATATATCCGATTTATGACACATACTTACCTTACTTCATTTTGTGGATTCAAAATTTTATAGTAGTTTTGTAGTGATTTTGAAGCAGAGGTAATATTCCTCTGAAAAAGTGGTTTTAATATCATGCTTATGCATGCAGAGGATATGTATGTAGTAAAGGATTATCTCAAGACCATATCGAAAAAAGGAGTCTTGGCTATCTGGGCTTTACTTACTTTTCTACCGGTGGCCTGCCGCACCCAAGGTGGAGTGTCGGGCGAAGATGAGCGTTTCCAGCCGGCAAGTGACTCCGACGAGTTTCATGCCGACAACGATATCGCCATGACCATACGCAGCATAGTGGATGCGATAAAAGTAGGCGAACCCCTCGACTCTACGCTATACGATTTCGAAGGGATTCTCACCGACGGCCAGGGCACACCTCTATATACTGACATCCAAGGGTCGCCCGGCCTTTGGGAAATAGATGTGATCGACAACCGCAATGTGATAATCCGGAATCTCTATTTAGGCGATCTGCTCCCCTCCGATCTGCAGAGTTATCTTCTGCAGAGCCTTAAACTCGGAGATATGCAACCGTACACACTCACCGACACCCTATGCTCTTTTGCCGACCACAATAATCCACTGCTCTACGAGCTGAAAAAGAGCGGTGCACAGGAAAAGGAGGAGGAAGAAATGACTATATATGATTTCGGCGGGGGCTATCTATGCTTCGAGGTAAAATCCGGCATGGCCCCTAACGGGCTGGAAGGACCTTTGCTCAACATTGTCATGACAGCCGATCATCCTTATCCAAGCGGGGTCGAAAGACAAACCATCGAGTAGGTTCGAAACGAGGCAAGGCCATAAGCTGGACGTCAGCTGCACGGTCGGAAATAGTTTCTTCAGCATTACCCACTCTAAGTCCCTTCTCCTCCAAGGCACCCCTCACAGCCGACAAGGCCTTTTGGGGGGTATTATTGTCTTGGGAAAGATGACAAAGGAATATATACTCCAGGTCAGGATTCACGATCTCTTTCAGAAAGGCAGCTGTCTGTGTGTTGTCAAGATGTCCTATCTCAGTCTGGATACGTGCTTTGAGATAATCCGGATAACGGCCCATACGAAGCATGGTAAGATCGTAGTTGGCCTCCACCACAAGATAGTTGGCACGGCTCATATAATGGCGGGCACGGGCGGTGACGGCTCCAAGATCGGTTGCCAATACAAACCGCTTGCCGTTGAACTCTATTGAGAAACCCATATTATCGGTTCCGTCATGAGGCACCTCAAAAGCTGTAATCTCCAAGTCGCCCAATGTGAAGGGTATCTCCTTGAAGATTGGATGATGAAAATCCTTGATACGTTTTGATATGCTGTGGCGCCGGAGTATGCCGTTGAGCACACGGTTGGTGCAGTAGAGACGCAGATGACGATGGGCTCTGAGCAGGGCATACACGAAGCGCACATGGTCTGAATGATCATGTGTGAGAAGTATTCCCGACACTTTAGAGATATCCACACCATTAGCCTTCAGTGTAGACTCTATAATGTCAGACTTGATGCCGGCATCGATAATTATTCCTCCGTTTTTAGTGCCTATATAACAACTATTACCACTGGAACCTGACCCTAATGACATATAACGCAGAAGATTCGTGCGGTCTACAGGCTTTGGCGGCTGAGGAATCTCCGAAGCAGCATACACGTTGCGACGCACGGGAGGCACTGCAGGGGCCGCCTCTTTCTCATCTTCCCAATCGTCAAAAGGGAGACGTTCTTGTCCTTCAAATGAAATCTTACGTCGCATATATGTAAATTAGATTTTTACCTTCTGAAGTTGTCAAAACTTCTTACGAGGTTGTTGTTTTTATATATTTATTAGAAATTTTTACGCGATTTATTTCCCTGCATGAATTAGAAATATTGCCGGACGCTTATCGTAATCATACTTAGCTTTTTTCCAGGCCGAGACAGGCATGGTCTTAAC
>CAMWZE010000126.1 GCA_947178685.1 uncultured Porphyromonadaceae bacterium | reverse complement strand
TTCATACTGGCTCTGTCGTATCATGGTTGCCATCTCATCCTCGCGGAGAAGTCCGGCATCTCTTTTGGCATCCCGCTCCAATTTTGACAAGCGACACTTCTCCTTATAATCCGCAACCTCGGCGCTAAATCTATCTTGTGCAAGTCGGACTTCACTCCTCAACTTTTCGACACACTCCTCTTCGAATATACGTATCTCTTTATTCTGACGAGAGATATCCCTTTCCTTCATCTTGAAATAGCCACCGGGATCAAGATAGTCAAACAGCGGCTCCACAAATCCGTCGTAGTGGAAACCTACCTCACCCAACTGGCCGGAGAAGGCATATAGAGTATGCCGATTGCCATCGGCATCCGTAGCAATCAATACACCGAGCATTTTTCCCGATTCGAGTTCTCGGCAGAAATTGACATCATCCGGACTTCCACTCCTTCCAAGAGCCTCAAGCCTGACAATCAGTTTTCGGAATGCCTCCTCACAGTCAGCATCCGGTGTGTAATCAAAAGGATTGTTCATAATGAAGTGGGTTGGATTTAGGATTTAACCACACATGATTGTGAATATCATATAGGGTATTGAGAGGAATGAGATATCAGTTGTTAAAATACTTCCTTCGTAATTCCTTGGATATTGCCACCGGATTTTCTTTGGAAATTGGGGTCATCTCATCCTTTTGGTCTATCCATCTCCCTTCCCATTCTTTAATATCTTTAACGAATGCCTCCTGATCAAACGTTTCCCCTTTTTCCATTGCAGCCACAACGGCATCCGTAAACTGTTTCCATCGACCGCGATAGAAAGATTTCAAAAGACCGCTCCACTGACGGTTGCCGTAATCGTTGAGCTTGAGTCCCGGCGGGCTCCAGATAGTGACCAGAGTACGGGCATTTTTCTCGTAACGGTCGGCATCCTCCTTATCCACACCGTGAGCACGGGCATCGGCAATCCATTTAGCCATGGAGAAGTCGGGGTTGGTGGCCATGAGCGCATCCATGTCAAGCAAAATCTCATCCATCTGTTTAGCCACAGCCTTTGCATTGGTTATATCACCGGCTTCATAGGCGGCTGTAAAATCATCCCTAAGATGGGTGAATTTATTTCCCAAAAGCTGACGCATCACATTCATTACATCAAACCGATAAGCCGCATTATCATCCACACCCCGAGCACTAAGGAAAAGATCGAGTGCTTTCAGAAGATTCTGATCGGCATACTTATATTTCGGATTGGTATAGAAACCTGTGCGCTCTCCGAGAGCAGGTCGTGCATTGGTGAGACAAGCCTGCCCTACACCCGTGCGATCAACATAGATGCTGTCGGCAAGAAGCTGCCATGCCTCCACCACTTCCGGAGCCTTATCTCCACCTCTTGAGCGAGCCCATATATTCACCCACTCACTCCCCTTCATATCCGGATTCCATGCTTTGGCAAAAACGTATTCATGCATTACCGGATTACAGTCGAATCCCTCAAGGGTGCCTCCGACACCCACAAGATTATCACCACCCTCCTTGACTACAGCCGCAATCTTATTATCAACATCGTCAAGATTACCGGCAAGCATTGTGTTGCCTCCGAAATTACCGAGATAGCACCATATATATGGTTTGCCAAAATAAGCGTCGCTACGCTTCCATACCTCTGCGGCATCACAGAAGTAGTCGAGGAGCAACATGTCATCACCCGGCACTCCGTCAAGGAACGCCTTCATGCGGGGTTTTGTCCAGTTTTTACGGTCATAGTAAAAATTCCATGTCATCTGTAGCCATTTGGCCTGTGGGTCGGCCTCGCGGAGTGTCGTGAAAATACCCTCCGATGCACCTTTCAGAAAGTTCTCGCTCCAGTCGGGGGAATCAATCTCATTAAACGGATCGATGCCGTAGATATGATCAGTGCCGAAGATACTGTCTTGTATGGCAAGATAAGTTTTCTGGACCTCTCCATATAATGGGTCGCTCGGATCAAGGAAATAACAGCGGTCCTCGTCAGGGAAATTAGCCCAGTCGCTACGCAACGTGATGTTGGCATCCGGATAATGTTTCTTCAGTGATACAGGGGCGTGACCGGCAAAGGCTGCGAGCACCGGCTTCATTCCGAGTTCTCTCTCACGGCCCAAGATCTGCTTCTGCAGATTTTCCTGAGAATTGAGCCAGTCGATTGTAAGAGGGCCTTGGAAATGGTCTACATTATTCATCCAATGCCAAGGGAGATGTGCCGGGCCGGTGAATGATGAGAGGATCTCCTCATCGGTAAGCCCCAACTTCTTCCAGGTGAGATACCAGGCTTTCTCCTGGCCCGTCATTGCGAGGGGGAGATTAATACCGTTGAGGGCCATCCAGTCGATGAATCTCTCCCAATCCTGCCACTGCCAATAGGGCATCGTATAACCGAATGTACAGTAATTCAAAAAAAAGCGTTCAGGCACGGCAGCTCTCGCTCCGTAAACATCCGTGGGCACCACCGCCTCTCCGGAAATCTGCACAGGTGCGGCGGCATACCACGACACATTGGCCCCCATATAACGGCGCAGATAATTGTTGAGGCCCACCGCCATAGATATCGGAGAGTTCCCCTTTATAAGTACCTTGTCCCCTCTGCCGGAAATTGAAAACGTGTCAACAGGGGCTTCAATCTCTTCAAATATAATCTGATCAGAGATTGTGGGAACTACTCTCCGAGCAAGATTATCAATCGGAGTAAGGTCGCCGGCGAAGTCAGACATTGCAGTAGCCGCCAGCATAGATAATAATATTTTTTTCATCCGGATATATGTTATTCCGCCATACCCCTACACATCAGAGAAGTCGGATTTTTCATTGATATTATAGGAGCGAATTTAACACTTATTTACGGGTTTCGCAAATTTATCCGGTATATTACATAATGAAGCCGCACAAATTGTACGGCTTCATTGATATGGCGGAAATGCAGCTACCGCTTTCTGATATGTAATGGTTCGGTTTTATGATCTGTAATGGATCAGAGCGGGAGTGTGACACGTTTAGTCTTCCCCGCCTTCACTGTTACCGGTGTGAAGCGTGACACGAAGGCATTGTCTCCGAGCGGATTCTCCGCAGCCTCCTCTGTCTCGGCCATCACAGTGTAGGTGGCATCCATCTTCGTGGGATTGGTGATCTCTATGGTGACATTCTTTCCATCCCCCTTCACAATCTTCGCCTCCGCATGGTCGAACACCATTATCTCCTCAGTGCCCTTCACATATATGCCGGGAATCTCCAGAGCCATCAGGGCCCCGTTGGTTTCATTCCAACCGGTTTTCCAATTAGGATCAAGATAGCCACGGCTGTCAGCGTCGCAGTAAGTGAGGCGTTCGTTGATTGTGCCATCGGGCTGGATACCCTCCGCATGAGCGTGAATAATATCACGCAACAGCTCCGCATAATCACGGTTGCCACCCGCACGATACAGTTTAAAGAGAGCGTCGCCCGAAAGAGTGCAGAATCCAGGTGCCCCATGCTTGTTCTGTGTGCTTGCCCATACAGCCCCCATCATATTCGCGCCCGTTTTGGCCAGCATGAGATCAGGAGGGAGAATATAGTCAAAAGAGACAGTCCATGTGGAGCAAAGATCGCCCAGGCGCTCACCCATTTTGAGATACTTGCTATCGCCGGTAACCTCATACAGGCTCACCATTCCGGTGGTCAAGGCAATTGCCGTTTCCGAGTCGGAATTCTGAAGTATGTCGCCACATCCCCCTGATGTGAACCCGACAATCTCGAAATTATCGTATAGCTTCTCTCCAGCTTCGCGGGCTGCCTTCAGATATCGAGGATCATTGAAATAACGCGATGCCACAGCCATTCCGGCTACTGCACTGGCACCTCCGGAGGTGTTGTAAGTGGCGGGCTCACCCGTCTCCACATGTATATAGCCACCCCATGTGCCATATTTCTCCCAAGTAGCAAGAAGGGCATCTGCGAGACGGCGTGTCTCCTCCTCCCACATCGGATTTATAGCATCGCCATGTCCCGTAGCCTTCAGCAATTCCAACTGTTTCACGAGCCAGTATAGAAGATCGCCGTTTTTACGTGTAAGGCCTATGCCGGGCACGATGGCACATGCATCGCGCAATTCAACCGTGCCGTCAGGCTTAAGCAGATCATAATAATAGCCCGCGGCACCTTTCCCCCGAGGAAGAGCGAAGTCGAACGTGCGACCCACCTTGCGAAGGTGCTCCTCATCGCCAAGCGCAATCATAGGATAGGTGTTGATCATACCTCCGATCCAACCGTAAGACATCCAGTCCCATCCTTCGGGACGATAAAACTCCACACTGTCATTTACGAAATAGCGGTTGTCGATATTATCGTTCATCACCTCGAGCACACGGCTCATGGGATAGAAATTACGTGGCTGGCGTGATGAAGCATCCGTGTGGATTTTGCGTGTGTTCATGAATCCGGCCAGAAGGTCGGCAGGAGTACGAGCCGGAAATCTCACCTCCGTCACACTAACTGTGACTGTATCGCCTTTGGTAAATCTCATTCCGCGATCGGGACTCTCGCTGAAGCCGATAAACTGGGGTTTCTTCTCTCTTACACCAGGGGCTGATATCACGGCTGTAGCTAAAGAACGGTCGGCACTTTCCTCCACAATAAGCGCATGGTCATGTATGGCGTCTCCCTCCGGTATACCTTGGTCGGTCAGCAAGACCACCGCCTCCTTTCCACGTCGGTCAAGTATAGCTATTGCAGGAGTAGCGGCATTACATACACTCACCTCAAGCAAAGAGGGGGCCCCGAAATCGGGGTTGAGCTGAGGGATAGGGTTGGATGTTAAAGCCAGATCGGGACGGTCGTAATCTGCAGGATCGAGCCCGGTGGCATAGCTACGGTTCACAATTCTCTGACGGTTACCATTATAGACGGAAGCGGGTATCATGACATAATTATCACTGCTCCAATCGGAGAAATCATGAGCCACAGCTACACCGCTCTCCTCCATATCGGTCAATGCGATGAAACGATAGGTGGTTGTTATGGCCTTGGCACTATCACCAATAGCCGGGATAAAAAAACTATGTTGGCTTTGCACCGGCTCTACCCTCCAGCGTTTAGAGTCGGCTAAAGGCACTGCCTCCTTGAGGTACTGACGGTCATAACGGCAGTCGAGCAGGCGGGTAGGCGCATGGCCATCTGCAGGAAGCCATTTGGCACATACCGGAGATGCCACACCTGACATCGCGAGCGCTATGGCTGTATATCTTAATATATCGGCTTTCATTTAACAGTAACCTTTACAGATTTAAGCTTATTATCGGCCGATGAACCACCATATAGCAGTTCATATTCTCCGGGTTTTGCCTCTACCTCTCCTGACAAAGTGTTGTAAGCCTTAAATGTGTCGGCATTGATGTTGAAAGCCTTAAATGTGTCGGCATTGATGTTGAAAGCCACCTCCTTCTTGTCACCGGCCTTTATATTTACGCGTTTGAAATCACGCAGTGATTTGATCGGGCCACGATGTTTCCCAACCGGACGCATATATATCTGAACCACCTCATCGCCATCCATCTTTCCGGAATTGGTAACGGGCACCTTAAGTGTGAGCTCTCCCCCCTTGGGAAGCACCTTGCCTGAAAGTGAGGCATCGCCATAGTTGAACTGTGTGTAGC
>CAMWZE010000125.1 GCA_947178685.1 uncultured Porphyromonadaceae bacterium | reverse complement strand
TTGGTGCTCACCTATGTTCATGCCTCCTGCAGCTGCATCGGACTCGATTATCCACGCACACCTATCGCACCGGGTGACAGTGCCTCAATCTCGGGATTTCTGAATCCCGGGGCTGTGCATGAAGCCGATTTCAAACGCAATATACTGATCCGCTCAAATGCAAAGCCGAGTCAGACTCGTGGTTTCGTAATAGGAAAACTGAAAAAATAATTGCAGTTATTTTCAAAAAGAGATTTTCTCTTTTGAAAATTTGCACAAGTGCCCATTATTCACTATATTTGCACCAATAATACAGAATCAAACATAACAAATTAATAATCAATTACAACATCGTATGAAGAAATTTTTACTTCCGCTGTTTGCAGCGTGCGTATTTGCTGCACCTGCAGTAGCAGACGATGCAGTTTACGGCACATCTCCTGAAACTGCAAAACCCTTCCCCGTAGGTGGCTGGTTCCTCCCTTCTCTTGACGACGCACCCGCTGAGGTATGGTTTACTATCAAAAACGAGAAGACCGGTCCCATCCTATGGGGCGGCCCTACTGCAGCTGACGAGCGTCAGATTTTCGTATATCTCTGCGACGGTGGTCAAGAGGCCTTCCAGATGACTCCCAAAAGTGATTCCTATGCACTTCTCCCCGGTCAGGAATATCTCGTAAAAATCACTCCCAAAGCAGCTGGTAATTTCTGCTTCGGTTCCGGTGTAACTGATATGGAATTCCCCGAGTCATTTAAGGGTAAAGAGCCCTTCTACCCCATCGACCGCACCAGCACAGATGTAGAGTCTCCCAACTACAAAGGTTTGGCCAATGTACAGGCTCCCGGCACCACCGCCTACTATCTGTATGATTTCGACTATCCCTCTCAGCTTGTATTAAATACCAATACTTTCCCTGCGATGCCGGCAACGGATCTCACAAAAGTGGAGGTAATCCACGTGGAATGTCCCGGTGGAACTACAGTAGGAGACGGTTTATTGGCTCCTTATTTTAAGGCGGGTCGTAACGTAATCGGCTTTACAGTTTCTGATGCCGTTACATCTGAGCAGTATGGATTCTCTGTGGCTTTGAATGCATTCGTAACCCTTAACTGTGGAAATAACCTTCTTCGTGACAAGAGCATGGTACTTGATGCTCAGGAGACTTATCCCGATGCCTACTACACTGTAGACCGTTTCTTTAAGGTTCCTGAAGATGGCACTTATACCTTCGTCAACCATGGCGCTGCAGGTTCTCTCCTCAATGTGGGTAAAATTGTACTTACAGATCCTGAAAACGAGTATAAATATGAATGTGACTGGGATGATATCAAAACTGCCACTGTCGGCAATACCGATGCTTGCATCGTAGTTGAAGGTCTTAAGAAGGATGAGCTCGTGCTCGTTCAGTCTGACGCTTTCGGTGTGATCGGTGAGGGAATGGAGAATCAGCCATACCTCATGGTAACCAAGGGTGACAACTCAGCAGTTGGCTCTGTTGCCGCTGACGGCAACACTCTCAAGGTTGCTGCCGCTAACGGTGTTCTCTCTGTGGAGAGCGTGCTTCTCGCTTCAGGCGCTGAGGTAGCAGTTTACGACATGAACGCCAACAAGGTTGCTTCCGCTAAGGCTGCTGCAGGCGATGTAAACCTTGAGGTTGCTCTCGACGCCGCTCCCGGTGTATATGTCGTAGTTGTATACGGTAAGGGTAACTCTGAATCTGCAAAGATCGTCGTGAAGTAATCTTCCCCCGATCGGATACATAATAAAGCAGGGGGGACATGAGTCAATCTGTCTCCCCTGCTTTTTAATAATAACATCCTAATAATCATCATATCGCGTTTATAAATCGCTATCATTGCGTACGCAGCCCTCTGCTGTCACGTTGGTTTAAAATGTAATACCGTTACTCATCCCCTCCGACTCTCCGACCCATCATATGAAGTTCACTTCATAAATTTTAACGATTTTTATTATCTCTTCTCCCCCTAAACAGATAATCATAAAAAGATATCGCCGTTAAACAAAAAGGTCCCCATCTACACTCTTGGAGTTATCGGCAATCTACCTACGATACTAACCCTTCCTTTAATTACCATTATTCTAACCCATATATGAAATCACAGTCCCTCTACGCATTTATGCTTTCTCTGCTATCAGCAGGAACGCTATATGCGGCTCCTGTAGGGAGGAACGACGCTCTCGCCTCAGCCCGTAAGTTTCTTGAGGCACGAGGTATGCAAGCCAACCTCAGAGAGAGCGACCTCACACGGAGCTTTCCCGATACAGAGCAACCCGCTCCTTATCATATATTCAATCTTGATAACAACGGTGGTTATATCATAATCGCCGGTGATGACCGCGCAAGAACCGTGTTGGCTTACAGTCTCAGCGGCCGGCTTGATGAAGACTCCCTGCCGGAGGCTTGCGAGGCATGGCTGAGCCAATATGCCTCGGAAATCTCATCCATGCCGCAAGGCGAGGCTACTACCCGTATGACCCCGGACTATCCCACCACCCCTGTGGAGCCAATCCTGAAAAGCCAATGGAACCAGACCGACCCCTATAATCGCGAATGTCCGCAGGATGCCGAGGGTAACCGTTACGCCACAGGGTGTGTGGCTACCGGAGTGGCTCAGATAATGTATCATTACCGCTATCCGGAGAGAGCCACAGGAGCAATGACTTACGAAAACTTGGCCAATCATGAAATTCTCTCGATTGATTTTGCCGATTATCCATCATTCGACTGGGCGAATATGACCGACACATACTCTTCCGAATCGTCGGAGGAGAGCTGCAATGCTGTGGCTTCACTTATGAAGGCTGTGGGCTATGCGTCGAAGATGCGCTATAGCTATGCCAGCGGTGCGCTCCATTCTGATGCAGCAAAAGCCCTTATCAACCATTTCGGTTATGATGCAAACATACATAGTTATGACCGTGCTATCATGGCCGATAAAGAATGGAGAGACTTGATTATCGGTGAGTTGCTTGAGGGGAGACCGGTGCTTTACGACGGTTTCAATCCCGTAGGTGGACATTCCTTCGTGTGTGACGGTTACGACGGCAACGGTTATTTCCATTTCAACTGGGGATGGAGCGGACTGAGCGACGGATATTATTCCCTCTCGGCACTCACACCTCCCGCCCAGTCGACCGGAGGCACCAACAGCGGCTACAATCACAGACAGTCGATTCTCTGCCGTATCGCTCCTCCGGGAATGATTGAATCAATTCCTCAGACTGATTATATATTCACTCTCCAGACCATCAATTTCCGGTCGGAAGAGGGGATTCCCAACTCTATAGATGTATTGGAATGGGTATCTACTCCTGAATATGCCCAGCTATACATAAACGCCTTCAATAAAGGGGTGCCCGACTTCACGGGTGAGGCTTGCGCGGCGGTAATCGACAACGAGACCGTCACCCCCGTGCTCATAAAGCCGATAAATAATCTTGAGGTGCATGACTATGCCGGACTAAGTTTCCCCATCTCCGACACAAATCTCAAGGAGGGGACATACCGCATCGGATTCTTCTACAGAAAGGATGCCAACGACTCCTGGCACCGCATACTTCCCTCGGCTTATTATCCCGCAGAGTGCAAGGTAAAGATCGAGAGCGACAAGATAACAATGTCGGTGGAGATTCCTGAGATAAGACTCGAAATGGCGAGCGGTCTCAGCCATTACGGATTGCAGACCAATTCAGATTATAAATGGAACTTCACCATGGCCAACACCGGCGACAACCGCTTCGAGGGTTATGCCGGCGTGGCTCTCTCAAGCAAAGCCGACGGAACCGTATCCTTCTTCTCCACTCCCGTTATCATCCCCCCCGGAGAGAATGCACAGGTTGAGCTGAAAGGTAAATTCCAGGACTTCCCCGACGGTGAATATCAGGCCATACCTTATTACTCCTATGCATCGGAACCAACAATGGGAGATATCATACCCCTTTCGCGTCCCGAAAAGGTGATGGTGACAGCTTTGGGCATAATCCCCGGCAACGGAACTTTCTTCCTGCTTGAGAGTGCCGATAAGCCGCTTTCGCTAACTATCCTGAACTCCGGAAAGAATCCCTGGGCAGGGGTGATTGAGGGTGAGCTTGTTACGGCCGACGGCACAGAGGTGGGCTCTTTCATCTCTCCGGAGATAAGAATAGAGGGTGGAGATAACATTCGCACCACTCTGTCAAGCCTGTCGGTAGAGGTGACAAGAGGCTATTACACCATGAAACTTTATGCCGGTCCGGGCAGAGATAATTTGCTCAATTCAGTGCAGCTTGTGGCAATGTCCGATATATCCGGAGTGGATGATGTGGTGGCAGAGGCGCCCTCGGTGACTACTTCCGGAGGTTTCATACGCATCACGGCGACATCTCCGATAGAGGAAGTAAGCCTTTATGATATAGCCGGCTCTCTTTGCCGCAAGATATCCTCTCCCGGATATGAGGCTGAAATAGACGCTTCATCCCTACCCGGCGGAATATACATCCTCAAGACCCTCACCACCGACGGAAAGTCGACGACCGTGAAGGTAAGAATTTAACCAAGACAATACTTAACCTATATGCATAAACCAACCGACATCATCACCAGATCTCTCATCGCGGCATCGTTAGGGCTTTTCCTTGCCCCGGCGCTCCCGATGAGTGCGGAGGGGGTAGCCGCACCTTTAGCGGCACCTCCCGCCGAGACATTTACAGTGAAGGGAATTGTGGTGGACAACACGGGTGAGACTCTCCCCGGAGCCACGATTTTCGTGAAAGGCACCACCAACGGCACCAGCGCAGGTATCGATGGCGATTTCTCCCTGAAAGTGCCTAAAGCGGGGAAAGTGACTCTTGTTGTGAGCTTCGTGGGAATGACCACCAAAGAGGTGACCACAACCACCGGTTCAAATGTGACAATCACTCTCGAACCTACCTCCGACACACTGGAGGAGGTGATCGTCTCCGGCTTCCATACCATCTCGCGCGAACGCAACACCGGTTCGGCTGTAGTGGTTAATTCCGAGAAACTTTCCAAGATACAGGCCCCTGACCTCACATCGAAACTCGAGGGTCTCACTCCGGGTCTCACCACCTACAACAATCAGATAAGCATCCGAGGCAACTCTTCGTTTGCCATCGGAAGCACCCCCTTGCTTGTGGTGGACGGACAGCCTGCCACAGGAATGAGTCTGAGCGACCTGAACGTCAACACTATCGAGAGCGTGACTGTGCTTAAGGATGCGGCGGCCACATCTCTATATGGTGTGTATGCATCGAACGGTGTGATTGTGGTGACAACAAAACGTGGCAGCGACAAGAAACTTGAGGCACACGTGTCGCTGGGATACTATCTCAATCCCCTACCCTCTCTCGACTATCAGCACTATGCCTCAACATCCGACATAATCGACCTTGAACGTGATATGCTCCTGAGCGATCCCGACTATGTGAAGAATCCGCTCAGCTATTTCGGCACAAAGACCGGAAAGACAAATGCCGCATACATGTCGCAGGTGGATATGCTATACTATCGTCTCGCCAACAACCAGATAAGCGAGAGCGATGTGGAAGCCGGGCTCAACGCGCTGCGCCGCAACGACTACCGCCGTGAATATCAGCGTCTGCTGATGCAGAACAGCCTTACCCAAGACTACAACCTAACTCTCAAAGACGGCAGCGAGAAAAATAA
>CAMWZE010000124.1 GCA_947178685.1 uncultured Porphyromonadaceae bacterium | reverse complement strand
CGCGGACCCCGCGCCCGCCACCCATCAGACACCCGTTGACGGTGCCAACGACGGAGCAAGCGGTGGGGGCGTAATCCTCGAGATTGCCCGGCAATTAAACCTCTCCAACTCTGACCGTGGTGTGGATTTCCTTTTCGTGGATGCCGAAGACTGGGGCACCGATGGCGACGACGAGTCATGGGCACTCGGCACAAAGTATTTCGTGGAGAATCCTCCCGTTGAGAATTATATGCCTAAGGAGGCGATACTGCTCGACATGGTGGGCGGACATGACGCTACTTTCTACCGGGAGTATTTCTCCCAGCAAGTAGCCCCTGAGGTAGCTACAAAAGTCTGGAGTGCCGCAACTACTCTCGGCTACGGCGACATGTTTATAAACCGTATCGGCGGTGCCGTGATGGACGACCATGTGCAGCTCCTTAACCATGGCATTCCGGCAATCGACATAATCGAATATCATCCCGGCGATGCATCCGGATTCAACCCGCGCTGGCACACTGTGGCCGACAATATGGAGGGTATCTCTGCAGCCACGCTGGGTGCCGTCGGAAAAACAGTGTTATACACAATCAATCGATAAACCGTACACTCTCAGTCGATAAACCATATACTCTATAATAAAATAATGGAAACAAAACCTGACTTTATTGAAGAGCTCACCTGGCGTGGCATGATCCATACCGTCATGCCCGGCACTGAGGAGCAGCTCAAGAAAGGAATGACTACGGCATACCTCGGTATCGACCCTACTGCCGACTCACTGCATATCGGACACCTCTGCGGAGTGATGATGCTCCGTCATTTCCAGCGTTGCGGCCATAAACCGCTCGCGCTTATCGGTGGTGCCACCGGTATGATCGGCGACCCCTCCGGCAAAAGCGCCGAGCGTAACCTTCTCGACGAGGCTACACTTCGCCATAATCAGGAGGCTATCAAGAAACAGCTCTCAAAGTTCCTCGACTTCGACAGCGATGCCCCCAACAAGGCTGAGATGGTGAATAACTACGACTGGACTAAAGATGTTTCTTTCCTCGATTTCGCCCGTGAGATCGGAAAGCACATCACCGTAAACTATATGATGGCTAAGGATTCCGTGCAGAAACGTCTTAACGGCGAGGCCCGCGACGGACTTAGCTTCACTGAATTTACCTATCAGCTTCTCCAGGGCTTCGACTTCCTCACTCTCTATCAGCAGAAGGATTGCAAGCTCCAGCTCGGCGGCTCTGACCAGTGGGGTAACATCACCACCGGCACGGAGCTTATCCGTCGCAAGCTCGGCGGCGAGGCTTATGCTCTTACATGCCCCCTCATCACTAAAGCCGACGGTGGCAAGTTTGGCAAAACCGAGAGTGGCAACGTATGGCTTGACCCTCGCTACACCTCTCCCTACAAGTTCTATCAGTTCTGGCTCAATGTGAGCGATGCCGACGCTGAGAAGTATCTGAAGATATTCACTGCCCTCACCAAGGAGGAGATCGATGCCCTTATCGAGGAGCACGCTAAAGACCCGGGCCAGCGTCCCATGCAGAAGCGTCTCGCAAAGGAGGTCACTACTATGGTGCACAGTGAGGCTGACTACAATGCCGCTGTCGAGGCCAGCCAGATTCTCTTCAGCAACAAGGCCGAGGAGGCTCTCCGCCATCTCGATGAGAAGACTCTCCTCGATGTTTTCGAGGGTGTCCCCACTTTCACTGTAAGCAAGGTTGAACTCGAAGCCGGAATTCCCGTGCTCGATCTCCTCGCGGCTAAGACCGCCGTGTTCCCCTCTAAGGGTGAGGCGCGTAAGATGACTCAGCAGGGGGGTGTCAGCATCAACAAGAAGAAACTCACCGACCCCAACGCGGTGATCACAGCTGAGGAGCTCCTCAACGGTAAGTATCTCCTCGCTCAGCGTGGCAAGAAGAACTACTACCTCATCATCGCTGAGTAATCCTGCATCATCGCCGGGTAACCCCGTATAAAGCTGAGTAATTCTGCATAATGTAGAATAAAACTGCTATTCAGTCGTATTGATATAAGTTTGTCCGGTCATACACATAAGTATGGCCGGACAATTTTATGAATACAAAAACTATCCTTTTCCGTTACAAAAGTGCCGCCGGTCCTTTCGCCTGTACCGACGGTGAAATCGAATCGTCGGTCAACGCGCGGCTTATACCTACATCCGCTTCCTACGTTGCTGATGATGACTACCCATATGTGAGTGCAGACGGTTCTTCTCTCAGCTCGGATTCTTCACTAAGCTCTGGCACCTCTCTCAGCTCCGGATCCGTCACCATATCAGATAGTCTCAAACGTCTCAACCGTCTATCCACTCTCCTGCCCCTTGTGGAGTTCTCGCTCTCGCCTGTGGCGCTTGCAGGATGGCAGAACCATCCTGCCAATCCCCCTTCAATCTCTGTGGAGGCTCCGAAATCGAAAGATTTGGAGGAATGGACTGCCAAGGCTTCCGAAACTCTTGACAAATTCCACTCCGCCGCCGAGCGCCAACACCTCTTCACCCAACCCATCTTCGCCTTGTCGGCGCTACGTCTCAAAAGCGGCCGACACATTCTACCATCCTCTCCCGTATTACTTATTCCCAACACCACTCCCCCTATTGTGGAGGGATCCGACAATTTCTCTCTCGACTCCATGACTATGACAATCCGTAACGCTGTCTGCCATCGTCTGCGCCTGTGTGTATCCCTCCCCTCTGCCGATAAATCCGAGTCGAATCCGGCCAATAGCGCTGCATCAGCATCGCTTTCCAACGCAACAACCGATTCACTTTCGGACTACTCCGATATAATCGAGGCTATCGACATATTCATATCCTCCCCTCTGCCACTATACAACCACGATGAACCGCTATCGGCCATTCACCGCGCTTCCGGATCCTCATCCCATATGAGCTGGCAACCGCAAGCTTTTACCGACAACGAATTTTCAGCCCGTCTGCTATCAGCTGTGAAATTCCGCGCCGTCTCCTCCATCCCTCTTTCCTCAATCCCTGACGGGGTCATAGATGTTGACTTCAATATCCCTGACTTCTCCGCCATCCCTGCCTTGGCTAAAGAGGAGCGTCTTGAAGAGTTCATATCTTACACCCCTGATTATCTCGCACATCATGGCATCGAGGCCTCAACAGTCTGTACATTCTCCGGACTCACCACCCTAACCGATCTCTCTCTTACTCTCCCTGCCCCACCCGCGTTATCCGCACTTATCCCGGGCTGCGATTCCTCCATATCCGACACACAGCCAACCTCCAAGACAGCACTCGAACTCGAATCGATAAAGAACGGTGAAGTAATCCACTCCTATGCCTTCGACCCTGCCTGGCCTGAAATTCAAATTACTGAGTCAAATTTTCCGGCATGGCTCTTTATTCCCGATGCCGATGCCAGGCAACTCTCGCTCATTTCCCCTGAGGGTATCTACATAGTGCCCTTGCGCCGTCACCCCCTACTCAACGGCGCGTTCTATTGGTGTGGCTCTGCCGCCGGACGTGACATATCCCTCACCGGTGTGAGAAAAGTTGCCGCCTCAATCTCTTTACCCTCGGAAAAGACCGTAAGTCGCGATTCCTGGTGCCAATCGGGCATAATCCGGCTCTCCGACTTTAGCCTCTCTTTCTCCAATACCGAACTCTCCCGACTCTCGCGTGCCCCCGTGATGATTGTCCCGGCCGACACCTCCCTCCCGCTCGAAATCGTCACGCGTCCCATAAAACTCGCCTCTCTTATCCGCTTTCAGGAAAGTAGCGACGGAATTCATAATTCCATGAGTAAGACTCTGAAGAATCAATGGCAGCTGGGGCTTATCGGGCCTTTCAAGGGGAAACCCCGTCTCACGCTATACGGCAGCTGCGACCTCGTCACATGGCAACCAATAGCATCGGCCGAGGCTCCCCTCCTTCACGTCGCCGCTCTCCACGACTATCATTATGGCCGTCTGAAAATCAGTGGCTCCATCTCCGGAGCGCTCGAAGCCATAGCCCTGATCAAACCTTAGTCCCATCGGGACCGTTGACTCACGAGCCTTCCCGAAGCAATCTGAGCACAAGCGAATTGGCCCTGTCTACGACACAGCTGTCAAGACTCGCCAGATAAATCCGGGTGGTCTTCTCCGAATCGTGGCCCATGCTCTCGCTTATCACGCTCAATGGCACGCCACTGCTCTTCGCCACCGAGGCCCAGCTGTGGCGCGCCACGTACAGTGTAATCGGAATCGGGGCTCCGGCCATCTGTCCCACCTTCTTCAGGCTGCTGTTGATCTGCCGGGAGAGCCGCAGATAGCGCCAACGGTCGTTACCCCCTCCCGACCTGCGCAATATCGGCAAAAGATAGTCACTCTGGTTAGCGCCATATTTATCAATCATCGCCTGCATCTCCGGCATCCATGATATCGTAAGACTCTGGCCGGTCTTTCGCCTGCGATAAGAGATATAGCCATCCTTAAGGTCATTCTTCCTTAAAAAGGCCATATCCACCATGCTCATCCCCCGAAACATGAAACTGAGCATGAACATATCGCGGGCATAATCCAAGTCAGGATACTTTTTGAGGTCAAGATTCTTAATCTCACGCAAAACCGACAAGGGCAATGCCCGCTTCACGGTCTTCTCTATGCCGGTATACACATGCCGGAACGGTCGGCGGTCCGGGGTGAGTCCTTCGTCAATTGCCCTTCTATAGACGGCCCGCAGCGTGCGCATATAAAAGGCAACGGTGTTGCGCACAATAAAGCGCTCGGTATAGTTCCATGTTTCATAAGCCTTTACTATTTCACCATTCAGGCAGTCAAGCATGATATCCTCTCCGTTGCGGAACTTCCGGAAGCTGTTGAGCGTGGTCCGGTAAATCTCGGCCATCCGATGACGCCTGTTACGCTTCATGTTCCTTATCTGCACCTCCATATAGCTGAACAGACTTCCATCGCGCATACAGCGCCAGTATTCATCAACCACCTCATCAGGCAAATATTCGCGTCCTTCATCCTCAAAGCTCTTTATAATCCTCCCCAGCCTCAGCACATCTCCCCTTATCAGCTCGCACACCGTAAGAAGATACTCCCGGCGCTCCCCCGTAGCTGACAATCTTACAATCGAACGGCTATCGTCCCACTCCGCCGGAAAGATCTGATGACTCGATACTATTCTTCGTGCCTTGCGGCAATGGATAATCTGATAGCAGACGTGCCCCTCCCGATCTTTTGCCTTGGAGGGCTGGAATTTTACTTTTATCGATGCCATGTGTTTTTGATTTATGAATTTTATATGCTATCTTTGCAGAAATGTTAACTCTTCAATTCTCGTCATAATGCGCAAACGCAAGATTCCTGACAATATGCCGACTCTCGACCTTATGCCGGAGTCGCAACCTATTCCGAAATGGAATACCGCTTCCGTTATTTCGCTCCTGACGAGTGCAAACAAGAAGCTCACTACCGAGGAACGTGATCTCCTCGTGGCACTTACATTGCTTATCCGCAATAACCTTATTCCTGACGACTACGATATATTATTCCGTCTGCTCTCTCCTAATTCCACTCTCATAAACATCCCGGGCTCCATCCCTCCGATTCATCATCTCCGGATTCCTCCGGAAGTTATCGCTCTGATCAAGGCTACTCCCGATCCCGACGAAGCAACCGATCTCCCTCCGGAAGACCTCCCGTTTACTTTCGATCCCTGACCGGCTTCCG
>CAMWZE010000123.1 GCA_947178685.1 uncultured Porphyromonadaceae bacterium | reverse complement strand
GTCTGAAACCCATCGGGAGTGCATTATCCTCCCCCTTCTTGAAGTCGAGAAGTTGGTTTACGAGCGACAGCAGCCGGCGTGCGTTACGGTCAATTATCTTGAGATCCTCTTTTACAGGAGCGGAGAACTTCTCAGAAGATTCCATAACCTTCTCCAACGGACCGATTATGAGCGACACCGGAGTGCGAATCTCATGAGCCACGATAGTGAAGAAATTGAGCTTCGACCGGAACATCTCCTTCTCCTTGTTGCTGGAAATTCTGTCTAACTCCACGATATGGTTACGCTCCATACGCTTCAGAACCAGCTTCACGGCAAGCAGAAGCAATCCCAATGCCACCACCACATAAAGCAGCTTCATCAGCGTGGATAGATACCAGGCCGGACGGACCTCGATCTTCAGAGCTATCCCCTCCTCATTCCAGACCCCCTCGCTGTTGGCCGCCTTCACCCTTAACATGTAAGTGCCCGGAGGGAGATTGGAATATGTGGCCCGGTTCTCCTTTCCGGCATCAAGCCATGTCTTGTCGAAACCCTCCAGACGATAACGATATGAGTTACCTCCCGGATTGGTGTAACTGAGAGCGGAGAAATAGATGCTGAACGTATGGTCGGCATGGGTGAGCAGAAGACGCTCGGTATCGTTAAGGGAAACCGGAAGCCGGTCATCGCCCACCGCCACAGGATTGTTGACTATATCGAGACCCGTAAACTTGACTGCCGGGGCCGTGCTCCTCCCCGACATCTGCATGGGATCCACACGCGAAAGCCCGTGGACTGTTCCGTAATAGAGTTTTCCGTCAGCCGTCATCACCGATGCTCCCGCCATAAACTGGCTGTCGCTCAACCCATCATCTATTCCATAGGTAAGGATGCTTCCGTCACCCTTCATATTGATCAGTCCGGTGCTCGTGGCTATCCAAAGCTCATCGCCGATACGGTCTGCCGATTGTGCCGATACATTGTTGAAGCATTCAGCCACCGGGTTAAAGCGGTCGCTCTTCCGATCATAGAGATATACCCCCCTGGTGGTACACGCAATAATATTGCCGGAAGCGTCGCTCTTAAGATTATTGACATGATTGACGGGGAGAGCACCCGGAGAGGTGGACGCCACATATTCCAGAGTCTCACCTGTGGCCGGATTAAAACGGCATAAGCCCGCACCCGGAGTGGAGATCCAGAGCCGGCCATCTTTATCCTCCACAATGGAGTTGATCCAGGCCTTCATCCCCTTCACCGGCTCAAAACAGTTCCTCTCAGCGTTATAAAGTGTAAGTTTCTCCATTGCACCCATCCACACCCTGCCGGCTGAATCCTTATATACGGAATAGCAGCTATAGATATGCTGTCCGTCAGAAGTCACCGGAGTCCATCGCCCGGAAGCTATGTCGAGCCATCCGGCTCCCATAGAATAGGTGCCCACCCATAGACGACCATCATCGGCACACAAGGCACTGATATTTTCCGGCTCATTATGACTCATCAACTTTATCGAGCTGAAAGAGTCATGCTCAGGATCATATTTACAAAGGCCTCCGTCGGCGGTACCGATCCATATGTTTCCGGCGCGGTCCTCACAAAGACACTCCACCACATTTCCACATACCGAATTTACGAAACGGGAATGGTTCCAGCTCCGGATACGCTCCGACCCCGCGCCCACATAATTCACACCACGATAGTAAGTTCCGACCCAAATACCCCCGTCGGAGTCACGGATGACGGGATAGACGAAACGGTCGCTCAGACTCTGCGGGTCGAGCTCATCCTCTTTATACACCTTACAGCTTCCCGTAGCTGTGTCAACAAGCGTCAGACCGCTGTCGGAGCCAACCATAAGTACAGTGGGGGAATATTCCGTCACCGAGTGTATGTGCCATAGATTATGGTTCTGCTGCGGAGATGTCACCTGCCGGGCCTCACCCGTGCGCGGACTGAACTTGACCAGGCCGTTTTCCCATGTGCCCAACCAGTAATCTCCGTGAGAATCCACAGTCATTGCCAACGCGCCGCGCCTCAAGAGGTTTGATGAATCGGAAATCTTGAATTCCCGGAAGAGACCCTTGGCTGAATCGAACCGGTAGATGCCGCCACCTACTACATTCGACAGTGTCCATACTACATCAGAAGGATCGACATATATCTTCCCGATATAATTGTTACTCTCCTCAAATTCATAATTGTCGGTCACATTTCCCGACGGTTCGATACGGAAGACACCCTGACGCTCCACCGTCACCCATATGTTGCCTTTGCTGTCGGTGGCTATGTCGTAGACATTGTCGTTGATGCGACCCTTCACCCCCTCCGCATATTTCAGCGGAAAGGGTGTGAGTGATTCCCTCACAGGGTCGTATGCATAGATATTGCTGTCGGTGCCCACAAGGAGTCCGCGGCCATAGCGACACAATGCCAGCACATACATATCGCCCGTGTTCTCCCTGTCGGTAGGGGTGAACACCTTTGTGGAAGTGCCGTCGAATCTTACAAGGCCGCCATCGGAACCGAACCATACAAACCCCTCCTCATCCTGCACGATATCGCGCACGCAATTCGAGGGGAGGCCGTCGGCAGTGGTGTAATGTGTAAACTTCAGGTCAGGCGCCTGAAAAGCCCCGAAGGCCTCAACCGCCGCTACCCCTTGCAACACTACAAAACAAATAACTAAAATTATCAACCGTATCATTTAAGTATGTGTCAACTACTTCATAATCTTTATCGAATAGGGCCATTGGGCATCGCCCGGATTCTCCTCACCGTCGATATTGCGCCAATGCACCGTAGGGGCGCCCATCACCACCAGCCATAGATGCTCTGTCTTTCCGGAAGAGGGAGCCGTATAGCTCACCCTCCCCTTAGCGGCATCCTGCATATCGCCATAATGAGTGTTGCCGTCGGCATCCACCGCCACTATTCCGTAGCGCCAGCCGGCATTCTGCTTATTCTTGGTGAAATATCCATTGCGACCAGCCTCTCCACGGAAATCCATAGTGACAGTCTTACCCGGTTCCGGCAGAGGAAGCTCTATGGCATTGAAGCCATAATTCTCGGGAGCATTATCCGGTGCCACCCGCAGCCGGCCACCACCGGCATCCACCATCTTGGTGTGCCATTTGTTGGCGTATGGCCTGGCATTCTCGCGCACCCGGTCGATATCCCAATTGATAAGGCGGGCATAGTTGTGCCACATCTCATCGTTAAACTCCTTCTGGCTTATACCCGTGACACGCTTGTAAGTGTCGACCGGATCCTCCCCTATCTTTCCCTGACGGAAAAGCTCGGCGATTATGCCACGTCCGTGCTTCTCCCCCCATAGTTCGAGAACGTAGGGCGAACGGTAGATATTGTCAATATGCAGGAAAGCCTTGTGGGTCTGATCACGAAACACGTTAAGATGATAATTCTCATCAGTCTGCCAATCTGGATTCACCTGCCAGAGCATCCACTGAGAGGCCATCTCAAACATGCCGTTGCCACCCCATGCGTCACCCTCGCCGTCGCAGGAGATCTGCAACTGGAAAGAGTGGCCGAGCTCATGGGCGATGCAGTTGAGCTTCTCATCCTTCACCCGGTTAGGCGCTATCCAGAGGGCGCCGATCTGTCCGTCGTAATCCCCTCCATAGGCTGTCCCTTCGAGCGAATAGTCGAGCATCACCATCATCTTATATTTGTCGGCCTTGGTGCCCGGCTTCACGAAAGCGAGGTCATTGTAGAAATAATCATAGAAATACTCAAGCCGGGCGAGAAGATTGGCGAGATCCACCTTCATGTCATGGTACTTACCGGCCTCACCGGTGGCTCCCGGTATCGTATCGCCCGCCACCTCCACATAGTCGGGAGCGGTGGCGATATTGTCGCCGAAGCCGGGGGCCCAGAAGAGCACGATATTGGGTGTCTCCACCATGCGATGGTAGCTCCATTTCGAGTTAGGGTCATTCAGATCCATCTCCCTCAAATCTTTCGGTATATAGACATCCTTCCCCTTATGTGTCAGCACAGGTATGTCGGTCTTCACTCTGTAGGCCTCCTCGTCGTTGAGGGCGATAGTTCCGGCTTCGGAGGGGTCAACCACCTGAGCCATCACATCGGAAGGCACAAGAGCCGCCACTACAGGAATGGCGGCCAAGCCCCAAGACGCCACATATTGTAAAATTCTCTTCATATCGCAATATTTTACTTACTTTTATATTTTAAAGGAGACACTACGGGCATCCCCGTAATGTCTCCCGAAATCAGGAATCTTTCACCTTAAGCACCTACATTCGCAGAATCCAAGTTCAAAACTTTTTCATGCCGGCATATTTAAACTTGCGGGCCAAAGGAGCTGTCTTGCTCTTGCAAAGATAGTTTACAGTAATGTTCACAGTCTTCTCAACGCCATTGGCTGTATTTACATACACCGGACGCATGGTGAGAGTCTCGCCGGCCGCGCCTACCGCACCCTTCTTACCGAGTGTCAGATTAATACCGCTTGTCTCATAGTAGATTTCGGACTCACCATAAGAAGCTGCCGTGCCATCGGCAGTAACCCAATAGCCGATGTTGGCTGTGGGCATATCGGCCAGTGAGCCATCGGCATTACGGTTAAACACCACTATCTTACCTTCAGTCTTCACCACCTGCTCTCCCAATATGGGCTCAAGCATGAGATCTGAAAGTCCGGCGAAATCCACACCGAAAAATTCACACATCTCTGCCGACATAAGATTGAGGGCACCTACCGACCAGTCTTCGTCAGAGGGATCGATCACCACATTGTAGCTTACGTTCATGGTGTTGGCATCCACTTTATCATACACCGGCAATTCCGGCTCATTGTAATCATAGACATCCGTATCGCTCACCGTTATCATGTAAGGCCACTGCTCATCGTTCTTCTCAGTCTCATCCCAAGGCACGCGGTTATAAGTGTCAGGCGCACCCATGATTACGAAGTAAAGCTCGGAAGCATCGGCAGGCACGTCATATGACGCTGTCCCCTCCGCACCCTTCGACATTGCTGAATATACAGGGTTACCGTCAACGATAGCCACGAAACCATAGCGGAAGTTGGAAGTGGTGTTGCTCTGGTTGTTGTAGTTCTTGGTGGCACCTACGATGCCGCCGTCGGCATTAACTACCGAACCCGGATCCTTGGGAGCGAGTGCGCTGCCTGCAGCCAAGGCATCTACCTTAACGCTCACCTTCTTACCGGCTGAGGTCATAAGGCGTATAACGTTGAAGCCGGCAGTGCCCGGAGTTGAACTGTAAGCCACCTGATACTTATTGTTGTCAACTCGGTAGAGGGAGGTGGAATAGTTGCCCTTTACTTCCTGAGTGGCGTATTCCTTCACACCGGGAAGATCGTAATAAACCATATGGGCAGCATAGTCATACAATTCATCGTATGTCTTCTGCATATCTGAATTGTTGTAGATGCGGGTATAAGTCTCGATGGGATCCTCGGGGAAAGCTGACTCTCTCCAGATTCTTCCGTAAGCCTCCACACCGTGACGCGCCACCCAGTCGTGTTGGAGCCAGTAAGAGGCATAGCGCATATACTCATGATAGAAGATACGGTGGCAGTTGGCAGTCCAGTTGGGCACGTGATAGCCAAACATCTCCTCCGGATAATCTACCATAGCCTGCCACTGTGCGCACTGTTCCCAATATGCACAACCTGTAACGCCGTCGGCATCGAAGCCATAACGGAA
>CAMWZE010000122.1 GCA_947178685.1 uncultured Porphyromonadaceae bacterium | reverse complement strand
ATATAGCTCAATGTCGATTCACTAAGAAGTTGTTTAAATTTGTAAATGTAAGATATGAAATTTCTTAAAAATATATGGACAATGAGTGTCATCGCCGTAATGGCGATGACCTCTTGCTCCGACAATGATTCGGTGATCCGCACCGATAGCAACTCATCTTTCGCAAGCACTGCCAAAGTGCAGAAACGCGATGATATGCGTATTTTCGTACACTATATGCCTTGGTTCCAAAGTAAAGATTTCAGCGGGGAATGGGGTATGCATTGGAAAATGGACCGCTGTAATCCCGATAATATCGATGCCGACGGCCGACGCGAGATTGCATCTCATTTCTATCCCCTTGCAGAACCATATGACAGCAGCGACCCGGTAGTGCTCGACTATCATGCCCTGCTTATGAAGTATTCAGGAATCGAGGGTGTGCTTGTCGATTGGTATGGCTCAAGAAATGGAGCGGAATCCACTGAAGCTCTTTTCGAGGCCATGACACGTGCCGGACTTGAACTTGCGATTGTGTATGAAGACCGTAATAACCTTGACGGAGCATCTTCCGAGTCGCAGAAAATCAAGTGGGGTCAGGATGATATGGTGTATCTCTACAACAATTTCTTCAAAAAACCTAATTACACCAAGATCGACGGACATCCTTTGCTCATGTGTTTCGGCCCTATTGAGATCAGCACAGAGAATTTCAAAAGAGCCCCTACAATGTGGAGCGAAATCTTCTCCCCTCTCACCGTGCGCAAGACCACTCCCTGCTTCCTTGCCCTTTATGGAGCCTCGAAAAACGCCAATGACAGTCGCAACACCAACGCTATGGGTGAGTTTACATGGGTAAACGCCAACAACGCAGAATTCCTGGACAATCTCAAATCAAAATTCTCCTACTTTATGGGTTCAGCCTATCCCGGCTTCAAAGATTTCTATAAAGAGGGTGGCTGGGGCGACAACATTACTCCGGTGGACTACCGTGACGGTCAGGAATTCCGCGACCAGCTGGCTGTAGCCGATGCCAAGAAGATTCCGATGCTTCAACTTGTGACCTGGAACGACTTCGGAGAGGGCACTCAGATTGAACCTACTGTGGAAGACCGTTTCAAATATCTTGAGATGGTTCAGGATTTCGCTCAGGTGAAGTATGATGTGACTGTTTTGGAAAGCATTTATCGCCACTATCAGCTTCGACGCAGATATGCCGACAATCCCGGTGTGCTTTCAAAGCTCAACGATGCATTCAAAGCGTTTGCCAATCTCGACCCTGAGAAAGCGAAATCAATAATGAACGGAATAAACTGATCCAGTCTGAATTATGCGTAGAAGAGATATTATCAAGTTTTTTGCTATTCAAGCAACGCTGATTCTCCCCGGATTATATGCCGGAGCAGCTGAGAGAGTTTCATCGCCAGATGGCAATCTGTGTCTAACAGCTGAAGTAAAAAACGGGAAAGCACAATATTCGCTTAAACGGGGCGACAGGACTGTGCTGAATCCCTCCAGACTCGGGTTCATTCTCTCGGATGGCCCACTGTGCGATTGCTTCCGTGTCTTGAAAACGTCGCGTGACAGTCACGATGAGGTATGGACACAGCCATGGGGTGAGACTGAATCTATAAGAAACAACTACAATGAGCTCACACTAAGAATGCAGGAGACCAAAGGGGCCCAAAGGAAGCTTAACGTGGTGTTTAGAGTATTCAATGATGGCATAGGTTTCCGCTATGAATTTCCGGAACAAAGCGGCCTGAATGATTTTCAAATCATGGATGAGCTCACGGAGTTTGCCATGCCTTCGGATGCCAAGGCTTGGTCGCAACCAACAAACGGCACAAAATATTATGAGGCACTCTACACCTGTGAACCCATAAGCCGTAAAGACACCGTATCCACGCCAATGACAATAGAAGTAGACGATGATCTCTATATGGCTATTCATGAGGCTAATCTTACGGACTATGCAAGCTTGAATCTTACACCTCGGCAATCGTCTGATGGAATGCCGGTGCTCACAACCGCTCTCACTCCATGGCAAAGTGGAGTGAAGGTATATGCCAAAGCTCCCGGCGTGACTCCTTGGCGCACAGTCACTGTAACCAATACTCCCGGAGGCCTCATCACTTCCTACATAGCGCTAAATCTCAATGAGCCATGCTGTATGGATGATGTGTCGTGGATTGAACCGGGACGATATGTAGGCATATGGTGGGGGATGCACATGAAAGACTATACCTGGGAACAGGGACCTCAGCACGGTGCCACTACTGAAAATACAAAGAGATATATCGACTTCGCTTCGAAGCATGGTTTCAAAGGTGTGCTCGTGGAGGGATGGAACTATGGCTGGGATAACGACTGGACAGTAAACGGCCATGAATTCGATTTCGTGAAGCCATATCCTGACTATGACCTTGAAGGACTACAGAATTATGCACTCTCGAAAGGAGTGCGCCTGATAGCTCACAATGAGACAGGAGGGGCAGCCGAAAACTATGAGAATCAGCTCGAAGATGCCTTCGCCCTCTACAACAGGCTCGGAATTAACTGTGTAAAGACAGGTTATGTGAATCCACTTCTTGACAACAAGGAGCTGCAACATAGCCAATATGGCATAAACCACTATCGTAAAGTGCTTGAGGCGGCCGCCCGTCACAAGATAATGGTAGTGAATCATGAACCGGCGATGCCATCCGGTCTGCGCAGAACTTATCCCAACATGATGGCAGGAGAGGGTATGAGAGGTCAGGAGTATAATGCATGGTCGCCGGATGGAGGCAATCCACCCTATCATATATGCATTCTCCCCTTCACCAGAGGGTTGGCCGGTCCGATGGACTTCACACCCGGTATCTTCAATTTCGAAAATAAAGCGGCACCAGATACGCATCCACAGACCACCATCGCAAAGCAATTGGCCGAATATGTGGTGATTTATTCCCCGTTACAGATGGCGGCTGACATGATTGAGAATTACGAGAATCATCCGGCTCTTTCCTTTATCGAGTCTTGCCCTACCAACTGGCAGAAGACCATTGTGCCGGTGGCAGAGATCGGGAAGCATATCACTATAGCACGTAAAGACCGGGATTCCGACAACTGGTTTATCGGCAGCGTCACCGATGAGAATCCGCGTGAGATATCTCTCCCGTTAGATTTTCTCGAACCCGATGCCTCCTATCGCATGACCGTGTATGAAGATGGTGCGGGAGCGGACTACAGGACTGACCCCTACCCTCTCAACATACGCCAGAGTAATGTGACCGCACAGTCTGAAGTAAAAATTCGGCTTGCACCGGGAGGCGGCACCGCAATACGTCTGATAAAGCTGTGAATCTTAGAAAGTTATTTAAAAAGAACAATATAAAGTTATTTAGGTTAACAGGTTAGGTTAAAAAGATTGAATATCAGGTAAACAATGAAGAAGCCGGAGGGTGAGCTTAAAGATAAGTTTCACTTTCCGGCCTCTTTCTATTTTACCACTTCATTCATCTCTATTCTGAAATCATACCCCGTATACTGAAATCATCCTCTATATCCGAAGCCTTCCCCTCCATACGGAAGCATACTCCCACCTAAGGGGTAATCACATCATATATTGCAGAATCTATGGTATTAAAAAATGTGGTGGCCTACGTTCACACGCAAGCCACCACAGAAAAACTCTGTTTTCAAATTATTCTTATATTCTGTTTACCTGAAATTCTTACTTTAGAAATGAAGTAGTGACACTTACTTCATTTTCATTCCACACTCTGAATGCGTATGGCGGCACCGCCCCCCGGAGCCAGATACTGCTTGAGCTTCTTGCCCGGTTTCACATCCACAGTCTTTATCCGGTATGCCTGTGGATTATCTTTCCAGTGAGCATCGGGAGCATCTGAATAGATCGTGGCCTTATACTTCTTACCCTTCGGGAGGAAGCTAAGGTCGATCTCTGCCACTCGGGAATTACCGTCGGTAATGGCTCCCACATACCAATCATCAGAATTCTTATCAAGACGAGCCACAGTGATGTATTGGTTGGGCTCAGCTTCAAGATACTTGGAATCTGCCCAATCTACCGGCACATCCTTTATAAACTGGAATGCATCAGGGAAGCGCTCATAGTTTTCCGGGAGGTCGCATGCCATCTGCATCGGTGAGGGCATCGTGAGATAGAGAGCGAGCTGACGAGCCAAAGTAGTACCGGCCTGCGAATCCTTCCCCTCGTTGTAATAGCTCAGACGAGTTTCGAACAGACCGGGCGTATAGTCCATCGGTCCACCTTTAAGACGTGTAAAGGGAAGTATACAGGTGTGTGACGGTGGATTTCCACCGAACGATTCAAACTCACCGCCACGGGCCGATTCCTGTGCAAGCCAGTTGGGATATGTGCGGCATAGACCTGTGGGGCGTGGGGCCTCATGGCTGTCGACCATAATCTCATAGTCTGCGGCACGCTCTATCACATTTCGCGCATGGTCTATCATCCATTGTGATGTGTGGTGCTCGGAACGAGGTATAATGGCACCTACATAACCGGTCTTTACAGCATCATAGTTATTGTCTTTCATAAACTGAAAAGCACGGTCGAGCTGCAGATCGTAGTCGGCTGCATTTGCAGCTGTCTCATGGTGCATGATCAGCTTCACACCCTTCTCCTTGGCATAATCCCGGAGAGCAGGAAGATCAAAGTCGGGATAAGGTTTGTCAAACAGGAACTGGCGGTTCTTACGATAGCCGGCCCAGTCCTCCCAACCTTCGTTCCAACCTTCCACAAGCACACCGTCGATGCCGTGCTTGGCAGCAAAGTCGATGTAGCGTTTCACGTTCTCGGTGTTGGCCGGATGGCGTCCGTTTGGTTTAAGTTGTGTATAGTCGGTTACACCCGGTTTGGCCAATGTATCGTCGGAATAAGCCCAGGTCTTCTGATTACCTGTAAACATCTCCCACCATACGCCGATAAACTTCATAGGCTTGATCCATGAGGTGTCTTCTATCGCGCAGGGTTCGTTGAGATTGAGCACCAGTTGAGATGAAAGTATATCACGTGCGTCATCGCTGATAATCAACGTGCGCCACGGTGTATTGAAGGGAAGTTCAAGATATGCCTTCACCCCAAGGCGGTCAGGCACAAGATGCGACTTCATAGCATATGTGTCCGGGTCTACATCCAGGAGCATTGCCGGATAACCGTCGAGGGCGGCCTCATGAGCATTGATATAGACCCCGTCGGCAGTCTTCATAAGCATCGGTGTCTGGATAGTCAGGCCATCCACGCGTTGCGCCTCTGTGTGGACACCATAGGAATTCAAAGCCTCCGGCAGATCCTTGAATGTGGTTTCCGACCAGAGATATTCATCCGTGTCATAATCTCCGGGGATAGCGAAAAGCTTATGATTGTCGGTATAGTTAAACTCGGTGATCTCATCTGTGACCGTGAGATGATTAGGCCCTTCTTGCACGGGGAGCTCATAACGGAACCCGAGTCCGTCGTCGAAAAGGCGGAAACGCACCGTCATTTCACGCTTCGGATTCTCGGCATCCAGACGCACCGCCAATTCCTTGAAATGATCGCGGATATTGGAATACTCACCCCACACCGGTTGCCAGGTGCGGTCCACAGTGACAGTATCTGTGGATACGATCTTGAATCCGCCGGTAAATTCTGTCTGATCTGATTTAAGTCCCAGCCGGCTCTCCTTTACTATCGGTTTTCCCTTATAATCAAGAGTATAGACC
>CAMWZE010000121.1 GCA_947178685.1 uncultured Porphyromonadaceae bacterium | reverse complement strand
TAGCACCCCTCGCAGCTTTGGGTGCAGCTCTTGGTGCAGGTATCGCAGCAATTGGTGCAGGTATCGGTATCGGTAAGATCGGTTCTTCTGCAATGGAGTCAATCGCCCGTCAGCCTGAGTCAGCCGGCGACATCCGTTCCAACATGATCGTGATCGCCGCACTTATCGAGGGTGTAGCGCTCTTCGCGGTTATCGTGTGTGCCCTTGCTCTGTTCCTTTAATCCGACACAACTTCAAATTTTATAAAGAATGGAATTATTCACGCCCGATTTCGGTCTGGTATTCTGGATGTTCCTGGCTTTCCTTGTCCTCTTCCTAATACTTGCGAAGTGGGGGTGGCCGGTGATCCTCAAGAGTATTGACGAGCGCGCCGATAAAATCGACAAGGGAGTTGAGTATGCTCAGGAAGCAAAGGCTCAGCTCGATTCTGCAAGAGCAGACGCGCAGAAATATATAGAGGAAGCTCAGATCAAACAGGCAGAAATGCTGCGTGATGCTGCTAAAATGAAATCTCAGATGATCGAGGAGGCCAAGACTGAGGCCGCCCGTGAAGCTCAGAAGGTAATGGATGCAGCCAAAGTGTCGATTGAACAGTCACGCAAAGAAGCTGAACTACAGTTCAGAAATGAGGTGAGCAAGTTCTCCCTTGAGATTGCCGAGAAGATGGTGCGCAACCAACTCAGCAACGACAAGGCTCAGGCTGAGCTCGTAAATAAAATGTTGGACGAAATAGAGAAGAACTGATCTTATGGACAACGGTCTCATACCCCGCAGATATGCCACGGCTCTCTATAAGTTTGCTCTTGAACATGGCAACGCATCGGAGCTTTATGATCTCGCACTTAGGGTGATCGGTTCTTTTGAAGCGAATCCTGATCTGCAGAAGACGATTGCTAATCCATACGTCAAGACCTCTGACAAGGAGAGGTTGCTGATTGCTGCTGCCGGAAACGAGGCCGGTGATGCATACAAGCGTTTCATTAAGCTTGTCATGGAGCATGAGAGAGTGGAGTTTTTCTGGCGAATGATGATCGCTTACCGCGACATTTACAGAAAAGCCAACAATATCGCGAAAGTGAATATCACCACTGCCGCCAATCTTCCGGCTGACCAGATGGAGAAGCTGCGTAAGCTTGTAAGCGATTCTTTCAAGGGAATGTCGCTCGAATTTTCGGAATCGGTTAATCCCGATCTTATCGGAGGGTTTGTAATCGACGTCGATTCTGTCAGAATGGATGCCTCGGTGAGCAACGAACTCGAACAACTACGTCAAACACTTTTAAGAAGCAAGTAAAGTAAAGATGCTTAACCCAAGCGAAATATCTGATATACTTAAACAAGAGCTCGACAATGTCAATTCTCAGGTGAAGTTTGACGAGGTCGGCACTGTCCTCGAAGTCGGCGACGGTGTTGCCCACGTCTATGGCCTTGAGAATGTGCGAAGCAATGAGCTCGTGGAGTTTGAGAACGGCGTCAAGGGCGTCGCCCTCAACCTTGAGGAGAGCAATGTGGGTGTTGTCCTGCTCAATAATGTCAATGAAGTAACTGAAAACATGTCGGTGCGTCGCACGGGTGAGATTGCTTCTATTCCGGTAGGAGAGGGGCTGTTGGGCCGTGTGATCAATATCCTCGGTGAGCCCATCGATGGCAACGGTCCGATCGAAGGTGAGCGTATGCGTCTTCCTCTTGAGAGAAAAGCACCTGGAGTTATCTTCCGTCAGCCCGTAAACCAACCGCTTCAGACCGGTCTCAAGGCTGTAGACGCCATGATTCCTATCGGTCGCGGTCAGCGTGAGCTTATCATCGGCGACCGTCAGATCGGTAAGACAGCTATCGCTATTGATACCATCATTAATCAGCGCCAGAATTTCCTCGACGGAAAACCTGTATACTGTATTTATGTGGCTATCGGCCAGAAGGCGTCTTCAGTCGCTTCTATCGTGAATACATTGAAGAAGTATGGCGCGATGGATTACACCGTTGTTGTGGCTGCTACCGCTTCCGATTCCGCTACCATGCGCTACTACGCTCCTTTCGCAGGTGTGGCTATCGGTGAGTATTTCCGCGACACCGGCCGTGATGCTCTTATAGTTTACGACGACCTTTCAAAACAGGCAGTAGCTTATCGTGAAATCTCTCTTATCCTTAAGCGTCCCTCCGGTCGTGAAGCTTATCCCGGTGATATCTTCTATCTCCATTCACGTCTTTTGGAGAGAGCTGCCAAGATTATCGACAATCAGGAGGTGGCATCTTCAATGAACGACCTTCCCGAGGTGCTTAAGCCTATCGTGAAGGGTGGTGGGTCGCTCACCGCTCTCCCGATCATCGAAACACAGGCAGGCGACGTTTCGGCTTATATCCCGACCAACGTGATCTCTATCACCGACGGACAGATCTTCCTTGAGACAAGTCTCTTCAACCAGGGTATCCGTCCTGCCATCAACGTGGGTATCTCCGTATCCCGAGTGGGTGGTAACGCACAGATCAAGGCGATGAAGAAGGTGGCCGGTACGCTTAAGATTGCACAGGCTCAGTTCCGCGAGCTCGAGGCCTTCACCAAGTTTGGTGGAGATATCGACCCGGTGACTGCAAGTGTCATCGACCGTGGCCGCAAAAATCAGCAGCTCCTTATCCAGCCACAATATCAGCCCTGGCCGGTAGAGAATGAGGTAGCTGTTATTTACTGCGGTGTGAATGGCTTGCTCGAACAAGTACCCCTCGACAAGGTGCATGAGTTCGCAGGTCTCTTCCTGCAACTTCTGAAAGCTAAGTATCAGAAAGAGGTGCTTGATCAGCTTAAAGCCGGTGTCCTGAATCAGGATATTGAGAATAAACTCAAAGAGTGTGCTGCAGAAATCTCTGCAAGATATAAAACTAAAGATTAAGTGATCGGCGGTGGTGTCGCCTTACAAGACGACACCACTGCTTATCCATGTTATTCATAATGAGCCTGCAATTTACCCATACAACCGGATTCGTAATTCACGTCAGGTTTATCGCTACAGACAAAGGCTCTAATTAACCTAATAAGAAACCGAACTACAGATGGCTACTCTTAAAGCCCTAAAGACACGTATTGGATCGGTGGCATCAAGTGAGAAGATCACCGGTGCCATGAAGATGATCTCATCAGCCAAGGTGCATAAGAATGAGCAGGAACTTAAGAAGCTTCTGCCCTTCAAGGACCAGGTGAAGTCGATCATGGGTCACTTATTGGATACCGACATTGATTTCAACTCACCGCTTATCAACGAGCGAGAGGTGAAACGAGTGGGAGTAGTGATCTATGGCACCGACGATGGTCTCTGCGGTGCCTACAATATGAATATCTTCAAGCGTTTCCTTATTGAAAAAGCTCATATCAGAGAAAATTTCGGTGAGGATGTGGAGATAACACTGATTCCCGTCGGCAAAAAGGTCGCAAAGGCTTGCCTGAAGCTCCGCGAGAGAAATCTGAGAGCTATGGTGATACCGGGTGTCGATTCTAAAATGGATGCCAAGACGGTGAACGACTTCACTCATAGCCTGCGAAATGATTTCGAATCAGGAATCTATGACCGTGTGGAGGTGATTTATATGAAATTCATCTCTATGGGTAAGCAGGTCCCAACTGTCGATCAGCTCTATCCTGTAAGCCGAGAGTCAATTGAGGCTGAAGGAAAGGGTAGTGAGGACAACAAAATGTATATTTTTGAGCCCGATCCTAACAGTATCTTCAACGAGGTGCTACCAATGTTCGTGCTCTCCACAATGCAGGAAATCACTATAGAGAACAGAGCCTCGGAACAGGCTGCGCGTGTGATGGCTATGCAAGCCGCCAACGATAATGCCAAGAAGCTTCTCGAGAGTCTGCAGCTCGAATACAATAAACTCCGCCAGCAGGGTATCACGACTGAACTTCTTGATATTCTTGGTGGACAAATCGGCAGATAATTCTGCTGCGTCTGACTTTTGATCAGTATAACTCACTCCCGGTTCATAAACAATCTCAAGCTCTCCGGATTAAACAGATGATTCGATCTTGAGACACTTTCTAACCGGGTGAAACAAAAATTAAGGTCTGAGACAATCACTCTTTCAATCTGAAGCGAAACACTTCAGGAATATGTGAAACAGTTTTGTCTACCTGAAACAACCGACACGTGAATAAATCTTACAAATAATGAGTAATATTAAGGAATATTTTTCGGAAGTAGGCAAGGGTCTTAAGAGCCTTGTCACCGGTATGGCTGTGACAGGCAAGGAGTTTGTCACTCCTAAGGTAACCGAGCAGTATCCGGAGAATCGGGCTACGTTGAATATCGCCGACCGCTTCAGAGCAGAGCTTACTCTTAAGTATGACGCACAGGGTCACCATAAGTGTATCGCTTGCGGAATATGCCAGATGAACTGCCCCAACGGCACGATCGAGCTCACCACAAAGATGGTAGAACTGCCCGATGGAAAGAAGAAAAGAAAGCTCGACAAGTATATGTATGACTTGGGCAGCTGTACTTTCTGTATGCTCTGTGTCACCACTTGTCCCCAGGACGCACTTGAGTTCACTAACGATTTCGAACAGGCTACCTTTACGCGTGGCGCTCTTATCAAGCAGCTCAACTATAGGCCTGAACCGAAAGATGATGCCCCCGCACCGGCACCGAAGCCGGCAATGGATCCTGAGAAGCTTGCGAAGATTAAAGCTGAGGCTCTCGCCAAGGCTGCAAAAATTAAGGCTGAGAAAGAGGCTGCTGCCAAGGCTGCCGCAGCTAATGCCACTACATCTGACGCTCCTGCAGCTCAGGCTGCACCTAAGCCCGCTGCTGAGGCTAAGCCTGTGGCTCCGGATACCAAAGCTACTAAAGACGAAACCAAAGAAAACTAAATTATAATGGATTCTGTAGGAAATATTATCGTGTATTTCGTGGTTGCCATCGCCATCACTGTTTTCTCAGTGTTGACGGTGACTTCTCGCAAGATTTTGCGTGCCGCGACCTACCTTCTTTTTGTACTTCTCAGTACGGCAGTGATCTATTTCCAGTTGGGCTATCAGTTCTTGGGTGCCGTGCAGATCGCGGTCTATGCGGGTGGTATTATGGTGCTTTTCGTTTTCGCCATTCTACTTACCCACAAACCCAACGATGCTACTGGAATTATCGATTCACATAGAAGGAAGATCGGCGGTGCCGTAGCTGTGGCCGGAGGCATCCTGTTGCTCTTCGCTCTGTTCTACATGCCGCTGCTCCATGGCATGGCGCTATCCGAATGCATTGCATCCGGACATGAGATCACCATGAGAGAGATCGGCGAAGCTTTCACCGGTAGCGACCGGTTCCAGTATCTTTTGCCTTTCGAGGCTGTCAGTGTGTTGCTTCTCGCTTGTATAATCGGTGGCGTTACGATTGCCCGCAAAGAATAAGAGGTTATGGATCTAAGTATGTTATGGTATCTTGTGCCCAGTGTCATCATGTTGGTCTGCGGCATTTACGGATTTATTACCCGTAAGAATCTTATCGCTATCCTCATTTCCCTTGAGCTGATGCTTAATTCGGCCGACCTGAATTTCGTGGTGTTCAACCGCTATCTTTATCCCGGCTCGATGGATGGTATGGTCTTCACACTCTTCGCTATCGCTATCGCTGCAGCGGAGACTGCCATAGCCATAGCCATCATCATCAACATATATCGCTCAATCGGAAATACCGATATTACTGAAATCAATAAATTGAAATACTAAGATATGGACATTACAC
>CAMWZE010000120.1 GCA_947178685.1 uncultured Porphyromonadaceae bacterium | reverse complement strand
CCGTCTTATTGTTGAGTCTGTCTTGCTCCATTGAGATTCGGGTGTTGCGCAGAATATTCTGTTTCTCAGCCAATTCCGCCTCGGCGTTGAGAATCTGCAGATCGAGGTTGCTGTTGCTGAGGCGCACAATCACATCCCCTTTACGCACTTGCGCTCCCTCCTCCACTACCTTCTCCATGACTATACCACCCTCTTCAGGACTTATCTGCACCGTACTGATAGGCTCCACTCTGCCGTCAACCCTCACATAATCATCAAATTTCTGAGACTTCACCTCCGCGATGGAGAGGCCTGCTTTCTCCACCTTATATGTGGAGGCTATGTCGGTTGTGGCGAGCCATACTATCAAGGCTACAGCTACGATGCCGCATCCTATATAAGCCCAATACTTTGGCTTCACACCTCTTATCCCTTTAGGCTTTTCAATTTTCACATCCATAGTCTGTTTCCTTTGTAATATTCCACGAGTTTGTATTTCAAAATATATAGCATCTGTTTCTGTAGCAGCTCAACTCTCGAAGAGAAATATGTGTTGGCCGTGAGTTGAAGATCAATGAGCGATAGAAGTCCCTCCTCATACTTACGTTTATTCAGCCTGAACGCCTCGGCATCCGCAGCGGTCTTGGCCTGAAGAGAGTTAATCTCGGCGGCATATCCGTCACGGTCAATCACAGCAGAGAGTATCTCGTCATGAAGTCGTCGGTTCTCCTCGTTGAGCTGCTCTTTTGCCTGTTCATAGGCATATTTCGCGCGATTCTTACCCGACAGTCTGCTGAGGTTTGAAAAGATCGGGATCGACAGAGTGGCCGATACATATTCACCTCTGTTGTTTTTAAACTGCTCGCTGAAGGCCGTAGCTGTATATCCGCCGGTAAGAGTCTTGTAGTAAGAAGTTGAGATTCCTGCGTTGAGACTCAACGAGGGCATAAGATAGCCTTTTGCAAGGTTATAGGCATACTTGCTTGAGGCCACTTGCATACGCGCATTGATAGCTTTCGGATTTGAAGTCAATGCCATGGAGTAGACACTTTCAGCATCCTCTCCCCCGCATTCAGCAACCACCGGTGCGTAAACCGTATCGATCTGCAACGGCTCTGAAGATGGAATATTCATAGCCGAACGAAGAGTCAGTATAGCCTGGGTAAACAAGTTTTGATTATGTACCAATGTATATCTGTCATTGGCTACCGTTGCCTCAGCCTGAACCACATCAGGCACACCCTTGATGCCCAGCTCCTCCTGCGTCTTGGTGAGTTTCAACACCCCTTCGCTCTGCCGGAGTCTATCTTCCGCTATCTTGATAGAGTTCTGATAATAAAAGGCATCGGCATACGCCATCATGGCGGCTATCGCACTGTCGTCACGTTTCATCTCCACGGCATTGAGCTGACGCTCCCTTTCACTACGCGCCTGACGGTAACGGTTGAGAGTTTGTCCCCCGTCAAAGAGCATGAGTGATGCATAGATTCCATAGCCATTATTGAATGTGGCCACATTTTTATATGTATTGGTCTCAGGATCAATATTTCGGCCCCAGCTGAACTGTCCACCCACCTGAGCGGATACCGATGGGAAGAAATCGGCCAAAGCCTCGTTGCGCGTAGCTGTGGCTGATGCCACATCCCAACGTGCCTGCACCACTGAAGAGGCATGGTCTGCCGCATAGGCCATACATTGCTCCATGCTCCATAGCGGTGCCGCACTTGAAGCCGAAGTCATCTCTGCAACCTCCTCCACCTGATCAAGCGGAAGCGGTTGAGCTGAAACCGTCAGTGCAGTTGCAATTGATATTATTGTAAAAATCGTTCTCATAATGCCCTTATATCATTCAGCAGGCGTGCCAAAAATATAATCATTTAATTACAAACCAATTATAAAATTACATCAATCAATAGTGTCAAAAAATCATACAATATCAAGTCAAATTATTTTACATTTCACCCGGTGGCTCCAAAGAGCGGATTTGTCGATGATTCAAATCAATTGATAATTCAACATGGTCCGGTGTAACGTTATAAGGGGTTGCCGAATATTATATTCAGCAACCCCTTATCTCTTTTTCCGACAAAAACCGGAACAAAATACTTTTACTTAAGTTTCAGGCCATCGCGGAAAGCATTTCCAACTCGTGAGCCGAGCTCGATATATCCGTTGTTGATAGGATCAAAGGTAATGAGATGCATCTTCTCAACATCAGGACGACCATCCTCACCGAGATATTTCTCATCGCATACGATATTCAGAATCTCTGCCACCATATAGAAGCCTGTCTCTGACTCGTGTATCTTCTCCTTAACCCTACATTCCATAGTCATCGGGAAACAATCGAAAACCGGAGCATCTACCGTTTCACCTTTCTGTGACTTCCAACCTGTCTTCTCCATCTTCGCAGGATCTTTCTTTGCGCTTACGATTCCCACGAAATCAGCTGCCGTCATAGTCTCTGCTGTGGCGAAAGCAAGCGTAAATACACCGTTGCGCTTGAGATTGTCGGTTGTAGCATGCGAGCCCAAAGAGATAAACAGTTCATGATAATCCCATTGTCCACCCCACGCAGCGTTCATGGCATTAGGCGTGCCATCCTCATTATATGTACCAATGATCAGCACCGGCTGAGGAAGCACCCAAGCATTCGATTTGAAATTTTTCATAATAAATTACATTGCATTAAATTAAGCCGTAGCCAAATTCTTTAATTATCTTATTCAATAGGTTTTTCTTTAGTCAAGCGTCTGCACACCCCCGCCATTCACCATGAGAGTCTGACCGGAAATCCACGCAGCCATCGGCGAAGCCAGGAAAAGCACAGCCTGTGCAATGTCCGACACCTCTCCGAGTCGATGGATAGGTGTGTGAGCCAGCATCCGTGCCTCAATTTCCGGAGTCATGACTCCTGCCAGCGCAGCGGTACGTGTCGCACCAGGTCCCACACAATTTATCCTTATTCCCATAGGTCCGAAATCATGTGCGAGGTTTGCCGACATATGATTGAGCGCCGCTTTGGTAGAGGCATAAATAGCAATTCCCGGACTATGATTTATACTGCTCATCGATGAGATATTTACTATGCTGCCATACCCCGCTTTCTGCATATAGGGAGTGGCAAGCTGGCATAGACGCCAAGGAGCGAACACATTCATAGAGTAGATCTTCTCCACATAAGCACGATCAATGTTGAAGGGATTTTCCGTGCCGCCACCTCCACCTCCGGCATTGTTTATCAGTATGTTTAATTTGCCGTAAGTCTTTATCGTAAAGTCTACCACTGCCACGAGATCCTTATCGTCCAATACATTACAAGCAAAAGCGACAGCCTCTCCGCCATTACCCTTTATGGTCTCGACAATGGTCTCGGCCTTCGAAAGGGTGAGGTTGCTTACAATAACCTTAGCCCCGGCCGCAGCCAATATTTCAGCGCATCCGGCGCCGATGCCATCACCGGCACCTGTAACAAGCGCCACCATTCCGGTTAAATCAAGCAATTCCTCTGGTTTCATATCTTTATATTCTTTTGCATTATAACACAAAAGTATTCTTGCATGTTCATCTAATCCCTAAGGATAATTAATCCCTATTATAGCGAGATGACTAATCCTTCCGAAGCACCTCACAACCAAACCATGACGGTACGCAGATAAAACCATGATGCAACTAAAGCAACCCCATGACCCTACATGTCAGGCGGATTTTTTATTTCGAAAAAATTTTGTAACTTTGCAGTCGCAATTCACAAAGAGTTGCCTCATAATGATACATATAAATCAAACTAAACCAATTCATTCCCACTTTATCAGAAACTGGGGATTTCTCGAAAACTGGAAAAGCACCGCTTCTTTCTGAATAGACCTGCTATCGGTGGTTCGGCCGGTTTGTTCATATCCCCTATCATAACTTTATTTCAACATCATATACTGAGGATTTTTGGTTTAAGCCGCCAACTATCGAAGTCAATCTAACTTCATTAACTAAACATTCCACAATTCATTTACTATGAACAATCTTCGATTGCTCGCAGGGGTGCTGTGTGCATCCATGCTGAGCGGTGGAGCGTGTGCTTATAGCCAGTCGGTAATAACTCTCGAGCAGATATTTGAATCGGCTGAAGCTAACAGCACACAGCTGCGCCCATCAATCTCCGCCATCTCCGAGGCCGAGCACGAGATTGACGTTGCAAAAGCCGGACGGCTGCCGGAGATCAACGCATCCCTATCACTCAGCTATATTGGCGATGGGTTCATTACAAAGCGTAATTTCTCCGACTATCAGAAAGCTCCCATTCCCCATCTTGGCACAGGCTTATCTATCGGTGTGGAACAACCTCTCTATACCGGTGGTGCCATAACAAATGCGATAAAAATGGCTGAGCTTAAATCAACAGCAGCACGATTTGCCGCTGAGCTTCGCAGAGATAATATTCGTTTTCAACTCACCGGATTCTATCTTGACATTTATAAGGTCACAAATCTCCGGCAAGTCGTGGAAAGCAATCTCCAATCAGCGCGGAAGCTGCTGAGTGAGATGCAGGCTCGTTACGAACAAGGTACGGTGCTCCATAATGACATCACACGTTACGAACTCCTTGTATCCAATCTTGAGCTACAAATCATCAAGTTAGACAACACGCTGCATATTCTCAACGATAATCTCGTCACAATAGCAGGTCTTCCCGCCGACACAAAGATTATACCCGATTCGGCCATACTCGCCCGATCGTTGCCCAACCTGACTGAAGCCACCTGGCAAGCAAAAGCACGGGAAGAGGCCCCCTCTCTGCTTCTTGCACGCAAAGGGGTGGATATAAGTCGCAAAGCCGAAGATCTCGTAAAAGCCAAACGCCTGCCTAAAGTGGGTCTACAGGCTGCCTGGACAATGGATGGCCCTATTTTAGTTGAGATTCCACCTATAAACCGTAACCTCAGCTATTGGTATGTAGGATTAGGCGTAAGCTACAATCTTTCCTCACTTTATAAGACCGACAAATCTCTGGCAAAAAGCAAGATTGCAACCAAAAAGGCCTGCGATGAACTCGATGCCGCCGAAGAGGATATATACCTTGCTGTGAGAGCCGACCATGTGCATTATCTTGAGGCTTACGAGGAACTTAAGACACAGCAGAAAAGTGTGGAACTCGCTGATCGCAATTACAACACCACTGCCACCAGATACTCTGAGGGTATAGCGCTGATCACCGATATGCTCGATGCCGCAGACTCTCGGCTTGATGCACAACAGCGACTCGTAAACGCTCGCATTGACATTATCTATTATTATTATAAACTATTATTCATCTCGGGACAGATATGAACCATCGAAGCAAGAAAATTCTCTCCTATATTATATCATTAGCTGTTGTGGCCGGAGCTGCCATATGGGTTTGCTCAAAATTTATCCATCTTGGAAATGTTGAGTTCACCGACAATGCCCAGATCAACCAACAGATCGTTCCTGTCAACAGTCGGGTGCAAGGTTACATCAAGGAGATACGGTTCAAAGAGTATCAACAGGTAAAGAGAGGCGACACCCTCATAATAATCGATGATGCCGACATGCGGCTTAACCTTGCAAGAGCGAAGGCGGATTATGCCAATGCACTTGCGGGCCGGGATGTGGCCAACAGTTCGGTAGCCTCTGCTTCAGCAAATGTGGCCGTAAGTGAGGCTTCCATTTCCGAAGCCAAAGTATTGATGGATATGGCCGCCACCGATCTTGCGCGTTATGAACAACTCCTTAAGAA
>CAMWZE010000119.1 GCA_947178685.1 uncultured Porphyromonadaceae bacterium | reverse complement strand
ACCTTGCGATCCTCAAGCGCCTTCCCCTTGGTGTCTATGGCCGTCTCCCACCCCTTATCGGGTGTAAGCGCCTGCTCTGTATCGTATATTCCGTTGCCGGACTCGTCCGTAACCTTTACGGTAACGTTCTGTCGGCTTGTCACATACACTTTCAATAGAGCCTTACCCTCTTCGTCGGCGGCGATGCTCATGAGTATATCTTTCGATGCATTCTTCACCATGCCGAGCTCGCGGTAGGGCATGAAATATTGTGTGAATTCCTTCTCCTCGTAGGGCATGAGCCAGGTGAAGTCGGGCTGGTTTTCGGTAAACACTCCGGCCATCAGCTCGATATACGGTCCGTCATCATCGGTGAGACAGCGGTCCCACGCGCGGCCGAAATCACCGTTGCCCCAGGTCCACTGTTTCTTGCCGGGGCTCACATGGTGGGATGCCACATGCAGCATACCGGCCTGTGTATCCTCCTCATAACCACCCTCGAAGTCATATTTCGAATTGACGGCCATATATGATGTGGGCACGAAGATATTCTTGTAGTTGGCTATATCCACTCCGGCCGAATAGTCCATCTTGTAGTAGGTGCCGGTGGCTATGGGGAACGACGACACCGCGCGTTTGCCATGGTCGAACACGGCGTTGATGTCGGGGGGGAACACCGAACGGTAACGGTCGTTGACAGCCACCGCCGGATTGGCCCACCAGAGGAATGTCTGTGGCAGTTCGGTGCCGTTGTATACGCGCCCCTTTATCTCAAGGTAGGCACACCCGGGACGCAGGGTGAATCCCGCCATGCCGCGCTGATGAAACATCCGTTCCGTCTCGTTCACCCACACCGTCACCGAGCCGTCGGCGTTCTGCTCTATATCGCTGTCTACGGGCATGTAGGTGCTGGGGCGATGATGCTGCGGCCAGTTGAACTCTATACCGCCGGAGATCCAGGGACCGGCCAGACCCACGAGCGCGGGCTTGATAACATGGTTGTAGTATACGAAGTGGCGGCGGCGTATCTTGTCGTAGGCCATCTGCACACGTCCCCCCAATTCGGGAAGGATCATCACCTTAATATACTCGTTTTCAAGAAACACAGCCTTCCATTCATGGTCGGTCTTCTCGTCGGAGATCTTCTCGATCACCGGGTAAGGGTAAACCACGCCGCTTGAACCCTGATACACACGTTTCTCAAGGAAAATCGGGTTCTTCTCAGGCGCGCCCACCTCATATGTGGGTATCACCACTGTCTCTCTCCAGGCCTTCACCCCTTTCAGTCCGGGGGTAATATCTTCTACGTTCATATATGTATGGTTGTATTTAAAAGTCAGTTGAAATGATTGACGCGTTGCCATCCTCCACGAGCTCCTTCTCGAGTTGCTCAAGGCTCTTACCCTTGGTTTCGGGGAGGCGGAAGAGGAAGAAGATGAAACCGGCCACGCATATCAGCGAGTAGATCCAGAAGGTGCCGTAGCTGCCGAGCGCCGCGTTGAGAAGCGGGAATGTGTATGTGAGTGTGAAGGAGGCCACCCAGAGGAAGAAGGTGCATGTGGCGACCGCCACACCTCTCACTCTGTTGGGGAATATCTCTGCGATGAGCACCCATGCCACCGGCCCGAGCGTCATTGCGTAGCAGGCTATCGCGGCCACCACGAGCACCACCATGAAGAAGCCGGTCACCTGCATACGGTAGCACAATCCGAGTATGCCGTAGATCACCGCCAGTCCGCCGGCTCCTATGAGCACCAGCATCTTGCGGCCCAGACGGTCTACCGCGTAAATGGCTACGAAGGTGAATATAAGGTTGGTCACGCCGGTGAGCACGATGTTGAAGAGCATCTCGCCGAGGTCATATCCGGCATTGGCGAAGATCTCCTGTGCGTAATTGAATATCACGTTGGTGCCACACCATTGCTGGAACACGGCTATCACGATGCCGATGAGAAGCACCTTGTGGTAGGGCTTGCTGAAGAGGGTGCTCAATCCGGCTTTCTTACGTCCGGCCTCCCTGCGGTTGCCTCGCTCTATCGCTTCGAGTTCCTCGCGGGCATAACTCTCGCCGCCTATCTCGGTGAGTATCTTGAGGGCCTCTGTGGTTTTACCCTTCATGGCGAGCCAGCGTGGACTCTCGGGTATGAAGAATGCGAGCAGAAGGAAGGCAGCGGCGGGGAAAGCCTCGGCCCAGAACATCCATCGCCACCCCTGAAGCACATTCCAGGAATCGAGCGGCGGCTCGGTCATACCGGCGGGCATCGGCTCGGCTATCAGGTAGTTTACAATCTGCGCACCGAGTATGCCCAACACTATCGTCAGCTGGTTGAGCGACACGAGTTTACCGCGCACATGTCCGGGTGCCACCTCCGCTATATACATGGGTGAAAGACCGCTCGCTATACCGATGGCCACACCCCCGATGAGACGTGCCATGAGGAAAGGCTCGAACGTGTCGAACACACCCGTGGCGTAGGCTGAGATAAGGAATATCACCGCCGAGATTATCAGCAACGGACGGCGCCCGATGCGGTCGGCAAGGTTACCTGCCACCATCGCCCCCACAAGGCAACCGGCGAGGGCTATACTCATGGCCAAGCCCTGGTCGGAGGGTGAGGCGGTTATACCGAAGAATACCTCGTAGAAGGGTTTCGCGCCCCCTATCACTACCCAGTCGTAGCCGAAGAGCAGTCCCCCCAATGCCGACACGAGGCATATGAAGTAAATGAATTTCTGATTGAATCGATTCATGGTTTCGTTGTTGGTTTATTGTTTTTGCTGATTTATCGTTTATGAGCGGGGTTGAGCTTATGCTCGGGTTATAGCTTATGCTCGGGTTTTAGCTTACGGTGTGGCATTTGCCGTTATGCCGTTTATTTTTACGGCGTGGCGCCTACACCTCCCGGAAACCGCCGGCAAAATTACAACTTAACCTTTCAATGAAAAATGACTTCGGAAACTAAAAAAATGGACAATCTTATTCCTCGCAATTCAAATTATTTATTTAGCTTTGCAATCAGTGAATCTTAACAGGGAATCTTTGTAACAAATCTTTGCAGGGAATCTTTGCAATCATCAAACCGCACTACTTCATGAAACTCAAAGACGGATTCAAGGGGGAGCGCTACCTCGTGCTCCCGAAAGCGATAACCGACATGATAGAGCGAGACCCCCTCGCTTCGCTCATCTACATCACCGACATCGGGTTCTACCCCGCTGCCCGCCACCATTTCCGTCGCCGCGACATCCCTATAGACCAATATGTATTCATCTACTGTGTAAACGGACGCGGATGGTATGAAACCGGCCCGGCTCCTCACGAGAGCTCCGACCGTTCCGCCCCCCCTGCCCGTCACGAAGTGTACCGTAACCAATATTTCATTCTCCCTGCCGGTGTGCCTCACGCATACGGCTCTGACGACAACGATCCATGGACTATCTACTGGATTCACTTCTCCGGATCCCTCGCCCCTCACTACGCCGCCGGAACGGGACCCATCGATATAACCCCCTCCATGGAATCGCGCATCAACGTGCGCAACAATCTCTTCGAGGAGATATTCCGCACCCTCTCCACATCTTTCTCAATGGAGAGCATACGCTATGCCATGGCCTCCTTCCATCATTATCTCGCCTCCCTGCGCTACATCGCCCAGTTCCGCAACGCATCCACCTCCTCAGCAGACCCTTACACCGAGGGTACCACCTCCACCGACATCGGCACAACCACTCCGCGGGCAGCCCAACGACTATCATCCATTGAGCTCGAACGAATTGTAACCCACTATTTTACAGAAAGCATGGAGCGAACCCTGTCCCTGCGCGAGATTGCCGATTACGTGGGTCTGTCAATACCAGCCCTATCCGCACGTTTCAAACTCGCCACCGGACACAGTCCGCTCCAATACTTCAACCTTATGAAAATACGCCGGGCTTGTGAGCTCCTCGACACCACCACCCACACTATCGCTCAGATAAGTATGCAGCTCGGCATCGAAGATCCCTACTATTTCTCGCGGCTCTTCTCGAAGACCATGGGCATCTCCCCGAAGGCCTACCGCAACCGCCTGCGCCCGTGAGCCTTACAGAACGCTATCAAGCACCCGCGTCTTTGAGTGTTACTGATCTATCTCAAGCACCTCGTGAGGCGTGAGTATCTCCAATGCTCTGGCTCCACGACGGGTGCCGGTGATATACGCAACCCTGTCATGCTCACCGATCAAACCGTCTTTCACGATATGTGCTACAGCCTCAGCCGAATGTGGCATGAAGAACTTCGGATTCGGTTGCTCGTAATAATACGCCTTGACTCCATAACTCAATGCCAGCCAACGCTGCACGCCCCGGTTGTGGCATATGGCGAAAGTCGGGTTGTTGCCTCTGAACGAAGCGATAAACCTCGCCGACACTCCACGGTAGGCATCCGTGAAGATCGCCTTGGTGCCCACCTTAGTCTCCGAAAGCACAGCCTCGTGCGCCAGAAACGATGTGATGTCGGCATCAAGCAGCGGTGGCACGTCATGCTTCCCGTTCAACGACGCCTCCACCTCCTTCGCCACGCTCGTCATGGTCCTGACAGCCTCCACGGGATACTTGCCGTAGGCCGTCTCACCGGAGAGCATCATAGCGTCGGCCCGCTGATATACCGCGTTCGCCACGTCGGAGATCTCCGCACGTGTGGGGCGCGGATGTTGTATCATGGTGTGGAGCATCTGTGTGGCCACAATCACCGGCTTATGTGCCTTTATACACTTGTTGATCAGCATGGTCTGGATACCCGGAATACGCTCCGGCGCAACCTCTATGCCCAGGTCGCCACGGGCCACCATGATGCCGTAGCAGGCGTGGAGTATCTCGTCGAAATTATCCACACCCTCCTGATTCTCGATCTTCGAGATAATCTTCGTGTCGGCACCGTAGGAATCCAGTATATCCTGCACCTCCTTCACGTCGGCGGCTGAGCGCACGAATGAATGTGCTATGAAATCCACGCCAAGCTCCACGGCATAGCCGATGTTGCGGCGGTCGCGCTCCGTCACAGCCGGAAGGTCGATGCTGATACCCGGCAGGTTCACACTCTTGCGGCTACCCACCTTTCCGTCGTTGGCAGCCACAGCCGTAACCTCCTCGCCGTTCACCTTCTGAATGGTAAACTCCGTCTCCCCGTCATCGATAAGGAAACGCGCACCCGGTGTCAGCACATTCGCTATATTCTTATAATTTACGTAGATAGTTGAATGGGTGGTCTTCTCATCGGGGTTGCCGTAGATCTTGACCACGTCGCCGGTATGGAACTCGATCGGGTCGCCGGTGTCCGTCACGGTTGTGCGTATCTCCGGACCCTTCGTATCCATCATTATAGCCACCGAATCATCGGCGGCACGGGTGTTCTCCACAATCTTCTTGAAACCGTCATAGTCAAGGTGAGCCGAGTTCATACGCACCACGTTCACCCCCGCCTCGACGAGAGTCTTTATAAAATCCGTGTCACATCGCTTGTCTGACACGGTAGCCACAATTTTCGTAAACTTCTGCATAATTGTCTAAATCTGCCTACAGGATTGTCTAAATCTGTCTACAGGCCGAAACCGTCACCTGATACGAAATCGGCATATCGCCCGAAATCGTAATATGGCCCGAAATCGTCTTATGGTCCGAAATCGGCATATGTACCGAAATCGGCATAAGGTCCGAAATCGTCTTATGTACCGAAATCGTCTTATGTGACGGATGCAACCCGTAATATTATCGATATAAGCGTTACAT
>CAMWZE010000118.1 GCA_947178685.1 uncultured Porphyromonadaceae bacterium | reverse complement strand
GGACAAGATAGAGGGCTGTTGTGAGTTTCATACATACAAAATTAATAAAAAATCACTATTTTTGCAAAAGCAAACGATGTTTACACCACATCACATCGACAAAAACAATATTATGACACTTCCAACCGGCTTTATCGAGATGATACAAAGCCTTCTCGGAGAGGAGGCACCACAACTGTTAGAGGCATTGCAAAGCCCCCCTGTTACTTCCGTGAGACTTAATACACGAAAACCGGGCGCTGCATTTCCGGAGGCTACGAGAGTGAAATGGTGCCCCACAGGATTCTATCTTCCCGAGCGGCCTGTCTTCACGCTCGATCCTCTGCTTCATGCCGGAGCATATTATGTGCAGGATGCCTCCTCGATGATTCACCGGGAGGTAGTGACACGACTTGCAGCGGCTCCGGTGACACTGCTCGATATGTGCGCGGCTCCGGGTGGAAAAACCACTGCTATGATTGACGCCTTGCCTGACAGTTCAAGAATTGTAGCGAATGAATATATGCCTAAGCGTGCCGCAATATTAAAGGAGAACCTCACCAAATGGGGATATCCTCTTGTCTCTGTCACCAACCGAGACTCTGCCTACTTCGCCGAGCGCGGAGATCAGTTTGACATTGTGGCGGTAGATGCCCCTTGTTCCGGAGAGGGGATGATGCGCAAGGATGAGGATGCAGTGAAGCAATGGAGTCCGGAGCTGATAGAGAGATGCGCGTCCTTACAACGGGAAATCTCCTACAACGCAGAGAAAGCCCTGCGTCCGGGTGGCTATCTGATTTATTCCACATGCACTTTCAACAGAACAGAGAATGAAGAGATGGCTGAATATATCCGCGATTCGCTCGGCCTCATACCCGTGGATATGCAGTTTCCCGAAGAATGGGGAATTCCTCGCGGAATCAATACCGACCTACCGGTGTATCGTTTCATGCCTCACCGCACAGAGGGAGAAGGCCTCTTTTTAGCAGTATTCAGGAAACCGGTTGACGGGGAGGCATATCCTCCAACCACTATACTTAACCCCCGCCCTATCGGTAATTCGACACACACCGTATCTATGCGTCCGGAGCCTAAACAAAAAATTCAAGCAGCTGCCACGAAAGGGAAAGTGGCCAAGGAGAGTGCAGGAAAGGGTAAAGACCGTTTTGGAAAAAGGGATAAAAAGGCCGACACTCCTTTGCCGGAAATAGAGGAGATTCTATCAATTGATTTTGATCGTTCCTTATATCCGGAAGCAGATGTTGACCTACCGACTGCCCTATCTTATCTGCGGCGTGAATCGATAACACTCTCTCCCGATATCCCCAAAGGTCCTGTTGTTGTTACTTATAAGGGATTACCCTTGGGAATGGCTAAAAATATCGGATCGAGAGCCAACAATCTCTATCCCAAAGGCTGGCGCATACTTATGCGTTAATCACAAAGTCGTATGAATCACAAACTCGTATGACTTCACCAAATTCTATAAGATTATGAAGAAAGCTACATATCCTGTCACCGGAATGATGTGTGCCGTATGTGCGGGCACAGTCGAGAAAACGGTGGCGCAATGTCCCGGTGTAAAAGATGCCTCTGTGAACTTCGCCTCAGCCGAAGTATCATTCTCCTACGATCCCACCAAGGTGACTCCAGAAGAGATAGCTCATGCCGTAAACGAGGCGGGATATGAGATGATTATCGTCAATAGCGCAATCGAAGCCGTTGAGGAGAAGGAGAAAGCGGAACATGAGCAGTATGTGAAGATGCGCCACAATCTCATAATAGCATGGGTGCTCACCATACCTCTTTCTGTGATCTGTATGCTCCATGTGCATTTTCCGGGCGACAGTTGGGTGCAGTGTCTTCTTGCACTTGGAGTGATGGTGACATCAGGCAGACGTTTCTATGTTTCAGGTATCAGGCATCTCTTCTCCGGCCGTCCCGATATGGACTCACTCGTGGCCATATCCACTTTGGTCAGCTTCCTCTTCTCTCTTTTCAATACCATCACACCTCAGACTCTCACCAATGCCGGCATACCGGCCGATCTTTATTATGAAGCGGCGGCTATGATTATCGCTTTTGTATCAACCGGCAAGTTTATGGAGATGAGGGCACGCAGAAATACAGGCACAGCCATTCGTGCGCTCATGGGGCTTCAACCCTCAGAAGCATTGCTGGTAGAAAATGACGGTTCGGTAAAGAGAGTTAAGATAGAGGATATAAAACGGGGAGATCTGATTTCAGTGCGTCCGGGCGACAGAATACCGGTGGATGGGATAGTCACTTCGGGACATTCAGTCATTGACGAGAGCATGCTCACTGGGGAGCCGGAGGGTGTGGAAAAAATTGCCGGTTCCAAAGTCTCGGCGGGTACTCTGAATACTAACGGCACACTTACAGTAAAAGCTACTGAGGTGGGTGCCGGGACCGAACTGGCACGGATAATCGAGTGTGTGCGTGAGGCTCAGGGTTCAAAAGCTCCGGTGCAGCGTCTCGTGGATAAAATCAGCGCCGTGTTTGTGCCCACAGTAATCTCCATATCTATCCTTACATTTATTGTATGGATATGTTTCGGCACAATACATCTTCCTATAGCGATACTTGCGGCCGTATCGGTGCTTGTAATTGCCTGTCCATGTGCATTGGGACTTGCCACCCCTACGGCGGTGATTGCCGGTATAGGGCGTGGTGCCCGTGAGGGTATATTAATTCGGCAGGCCACCGCATTGGAACTGCTCTCCAAGATAACTGTGCTGGCCATAGATAAGACCGGTACACTTACGGAGGGTAAACCTCGTGTCACATCCGTTTCCTCATCTCCGGATTCTGCTTTGACCCCCGAGCTTATTGATGCGGTGTATGCACTTGAGATGAAATCCTCCCATCCTCTCGCCGGAGCCATAACCGAGTGGTGTGAATCACAAAAGGCCTCCAACAAACCTGAAGAAAAAAATCCCCCTTTGACCGAGCCTGACTCGTTTGATTATATTCCCGGGAAAGGGATAATCGGCTATGTGAATGGCAAACGCTATTGGATAGGCAATGAATCGCTATGTGCCACAGAGGGAGCACACGTTTCTGATGAGTTGCATAAAGAGATTGAGAAATGGATGTCGGAAGGCGCAGGTGTAGTGATAGCCGGTGACAGCGAAAAGGCATTGGTTGCTTTCAAAGTGGCCGACACAATACGGAAGGATGCAGCCGAGGCAATCGCAGCACTCAAGGCTGATGGCATACGCCCTGTGCTGATAACAGGCGACAGACTTGCTACGGCGCGTTATGTAGCTGATGCCGTAGGCATCGATGAGATAGTGGCCGATGCTTTACCGGGCGACAAACAGGCCGCCATTATCAAATTGAAGGAGGAAGGAGAAGTTGTTGGTATGGCTGGCGATGGCATCAATGATTCCCAAGCTCTCGCGGAAGCCGACATCTCCATAGCCATGGGAGGAGGTAGCGATATTGCAATAGAAGTGGCTCAACTCACCATTGTGTCGGGCAAACTCATCTATATTCCCCGTGCCGTTCGACTCTCTGCATCGACCCTTCGCATTATTAAGGAGAATCTCTTCTGGGCCTTTGTCTACAATACTGCCGGTATTCCCATAGCTGCAGGGGTGCTCTATCCCCTCTGGGGTATTCTACTGTCACCCATGGTAGCCTCGGCAGCCATGGCCTTCTCCTCAGTGTGTGTAGTGCTCAACTCGCTCCGCCTCAACCGGCTCCGATTCTGAGCAATAGCGCCGCTACATGATGAGTCGAATCAATCCGCCATCTTTCACGAATATAGCGGGACTTCGACTTATAACAGCGTATACCTGTTTTCCGGATACGGGATTACCATCGAGACGCACATGCAGTCGCTCATTATTGATTACGGCAGCTATCTGCTCGGTGGTCATTCCACGCCCGGCCCGACATAGCACAAAAACTATGGCATCGGGAAGTTTCATCTTTAATCGCATAAATGATTAATTTCCAGAGTTAACTACGTTTTATTTCACTTTCGTTACAATTCCACCGGCATATGTAAACCTATGATCACAAAGTTGCAAAAAATCGGCACCTTGAAATCCATATCTTCCAATATATTTTTCAGGATCTTTCACAATTTCTAAATCATTCACTCCGAGAGCATAGAATTTCATTCCCTCCTCATGCTTTGACTTTATCACACTTACCATGTCTTCATCTATCGGGCTCCAGCCAAAATCGGAAACTACAAGTAAATCAGCATTCTTGAAAAAGCGTTGAAATCTATTATAATTAGGATTGTATGGTAATAATCTGAACAAGAAATTAAATAACCGGGTCTCGTTATTTCCACCACCATAAGAATATCTCAGAAACTGCATGAAATGCTGACGTTGACGCTCTAAATTACACAGAATGAAAAACGATATATCATCGGAATAATTTACAACAAACACAGGGCGTCGCTCCCGTTGGGCAATTATCACGATCGCCCAACTCAATGTTTTAGCCATCATCTCGGGTTCTCCACCCATTGATCCGCTTGTATCTATACACAAGAATATCGCACCTTTTTTAGTGTTGCTCTTCTCGTAAGATACCGAAGAGGATGAAAACACCTGTAATCTTTTCTGAGTAAACTTACGGTAGAAGATATCTTCCGTTACGGCATTTCCTAACAATGCGAGTTCCGAGGGGAGAACACTGTTTAAGTCATTCCCTACAGCGACTCCGCTGATGTCGCTACGTCGACTATGCTGAAACTTGCCTCTCACCTCTGTGCTTATATCCTGTCCGCACCTCCCTATCATCTTCGCTAACTTTCTCAATGTAGGATCGATTTTTCGCAGAAATATCCGTTCCGCCTCATGCGGCTCGTTACCGACACCGGCCGATATGCCCGGGCCGAGGGAAGCATCTTCCTCTCCGGATTGTTTATCGGGAGAATCTTCCTCTTGGGATTTTTCTTGCCGATTATGATTCTCTTCCTCATCGTCTGCAACTCCGTATCTCCATTTTTCTATTGTCGAGAATGGATCATCGGTTGTAGAGAGGGAATAACCTGTACAGTCTCTTATAGTTCTATCAAACATATAATTACTGAAGCTATACCCCATCTCCTCAGGCGCCTCTTCTACCTCTCCTTCAGCCACCGGCTTACTCCAGCCCTCCTCCTGTAATTTTTTCTCTATCCTCTCAACCTTCTCGCGCGACATTGGCTTGGAATGACCGGCTTGCCAGGTCTTAAGAAAATCCTCCCGTCGACATATGAGCAGTTGGGGCGAGCTCCACTCTTCATCTGTAATCGACTCGATGAAATCGTGAGTGGAAGCAAGAGCATATCGATGCCAAAAGGGTGTGTTCTCGGTAACAGCATAGAAACGCTTGTCTGCCACAATGCTCCGTATCATCCCATAAATTGGAGGACGATAATTACGTAATTGCATTATCTGGTTTGGCACATCGGCTATATCCTTTAGATTTATAGCAATGTTTACAGCCTTTTTCAGGTAATCGAGATGTGATTTCTTCATTACTTGAGAGGTTATTGTGGTTGGCTGTATCGCTTGAGATAAACGTCTATAAGTTTGATAACAATCTTACTGAGCTTTGATTCGGATGTAAACAGATTATCCTTCATACTACGCCGGAATTCTGTCAGACTTATCTCAAGTTTCTCTTTAGCCGCTCTCACAGATGGATGACAGACATAAGCCTCCTCACTCGAGACCAATGCATAGTTATAATTGTTAATACACACAACTCCCGGCTTTGGCACCATTAAAGTGTAC
>CAMWZE010000117.1 GCA_947178685.1 uncultured Porphyromonadaceae bacterium | reverse complement strand
TTTAAGTATGAGAAAACTGTTTTTAATTTTGATGACGCTTATGGCATGCACCTGGTCTGTGATGGCACAGACCCGCGCCGTATCGGGTCTGGTCGTCAATATCAGTGACGGCGAGCCGATTATCGGTGCAACAGTCATGCCAATCGGAGGCGGCCAGGGTGTAGCAACCGATGTTGACGGTAAGTTCAATCTGAACGTGCCTGCAAATGTGAAGGAACTTCAGGTGTCTTACATCGGCATGAAGACCGTGAAAGTGCGTATCACCAACAGTCCGATGCGAATCGAACTTTCGAGTGATGCGACTGAGCTTGACGACCTTATGGTTGTGGCTTACGGTACTGCCAAGAAATCGGAGTATACCGGTGCGGCCTCTGTTGTGAGCGCATCCACAATTGAAGATCGTCTTGTAACCAACGTTACCAACGCCCTCAACGGTGTGGTAGCCGGTGTGCAGACTCTCAATTCCAATGGCCAGCCGGGCACCGGTTCTACCGTGCGTATCCGTGGTGTCGGCTCCATCAACGCAAGCTCGAATCCTCTTTATGTGCTTGACGGTGTGCCTTATGACGGCGACATTGCAGCTCTCAACCCGAACGATATCGAGTCGATGACCGTGCTTAAGGACGCAGCTGCCGCTGCCCTTTATGGTGCTCGTGGTGCTAACGGTGTGATCCTTATCACCACCAAGCGAGGCAAGATGGGTAAGGCAAAGGTGACACTCGACGCCAAGTGGGGTGCCAACAGCCGTGAGATCAAGAACTATGATGTGATCGACAGCCCGGCTCAGTATTACGAGCTCGCCTATATGGCACAGCGCAATGCCGCTCTCTATAGCCTCGGCTATACTCCCGCAAACGCTCATATCTATGCCAATAACCAGATGCTTTCCGCTTTGGGTTATCAGGTCTACACTGTGCCTGATGGAGAGTTCCTTATCGGAGAGAACGGTAAGCTGAATCCCAATGCCACTCTGGGCTATAGATATGGCGACTACTATTTCACTCCCGACGATTGGGCCGACGCCACTTTCCGCAACGGTCTGCGTCAGGAATACAACCTTAGCGTATCAGGCGCTACAGAGCGCTACAACTACTATTTCAACGGTTCATATACCAAGGATGAGGGTGTGATCAAGAACTCAAGCTACGAGCGTCTCTCCACACGTCTCAGCGTTGATTATAACGTGACTGATTGGTTTAAGCTTGGTACAAATATCAGCTATGCATATGCAAAGAGTGATTATCCACGTGATATGACCTCTGACTCCTCTACCAGCAATGGCAACGCATTCTATGCAGCCAACAACATGGCTCCGATCTATCCTATCTACGTGCGCGATGCCGAGGGCAACGTCATGATAGACGAATCTTACAACAAGCCTATATATGACTACGGTGATTCGAAGTCGACCCCTTGGGCTCGTCCTTTCATCACTAACGGCAACCCTGCAGGTCAGCTCATCTATGACTCTCGCGAATATCTGATGGATATCCTTAACAGCAAGTGGTATCTCCAGCTCACTCCGGTGAACGGTCTTACCCTGACCGGTACATTGGGCTATTCAATCGACAACACCCGCTACCATATGGTACTCAACGGTATCTACGGCCAGTTTACAACACAGGGTGGTAACGCCACTCAGGAGGCAAACCGCACTTCCGGCCTTACTCTTCAGGGCATCGCCAACTACAAGCACTCTTTCAACGATATCCACAATCTCGATGTGATGGTGGGCTATGAAAGCTACGACTACAAATATGAGATGGTAGAGGCAACCGGTCAGGGTCTTTACAATCCATTCTCTTGGGCTATCAACAACACTCTCTTCAACGACGGCCGCAGAGGTTACGGTTACCTCGACGAGTATGCCACCCGTGGTATCCTCGGACAGATCAACTATAACTTCGACACACGCTACTTCCTCACAGGTATGTATCGTCGCGACGCCTCCTCCCGTTTCGCTCCCAAGCATCGCTGGGGTAACTTCTTCTCGATTTCCGGTGCATGGGACATCGCCAAGGAGAAATTCATGGAGAGTGCCAACACATGGCTCAACCAGTTGAAGCTTCGCGCAAGCTTCGGTCAGCAGGGTAACGATAACGTGGGCAACTACTACGCTTATCTCGATCAGTATTCAATCGACGGCTCAACAAGCTGGAGCGACGGCGCTCTCGCTTACAAAGGTAACCCCGACCTCACATGGGAGACCTCCAACTCATTCAACGTCGGTGTGGACTACGCTTTCCTCAACGGTAAGGTAACCGGTACGCTGGAATACTTCAACCGTCAGACCTCCGACATGCTCTACAACCGTCCTGTGTCTCCTTCACTCGGATACACCTCAATACCGATGAACGTTGGCTCAATGCGCAACAACGGTATGGAACTCGAAGTGACCTACACTCCGGTGAAGACCGACAAGATTGACTGGTCGATCAACTTCAACGGCACCTGGATTGAGAACAAGATTCTCAAGCTTGCTCCCGAGCTCAACGGCGAATGGATCGACGGCTCCTATATCTATAGAGAGGGTGAGTCAAGATATCAGCGTTACCTCGTGAAATATGCAGGTGTTGACCCTGCTACCGGTAAGGCTCTCTACTGGGGCTGGCAGTATGACGATGATAACAATAAGATCGACGGCAGCTATGGTGTGAAAACCTCTTATGATGTAAAAGACCGTCAGGGTACAGGCAATCTCCTTCCCAACTTCTACGGCGGCTTCGGCACCAATCTCGCAGCCTTCGGTTTCGATCTCTCAGTAGCGTTCAGCTATCAGATCGGTGGCAAGATCATCGACTCCGGTTATCAGGGCTTGATGGGCTCAGGCTACTCAAGCGATTACGGAAAGAACTGGCACAAGGATATTCTCAATGCATGGACACCCGAGAATCCCTACACCAATGTGCCCCGTCTTGATGCAACAGACTCCTACACTTTCTCATCATATACAACTGACCGCGCCCTTGTATCAAGCAACTATCTCTCGCTCAACAATATTACATTGGGCTATACGATTCCCTCGAATCTGACCACCAAGATCGGCATCAACAACATCAGGGTATATGTATCGGCCGACAACGTTGCTCTCTGGAGTGCACGCAAGGGTCTTGACCCACGTCAGGGTTACTACTCCGCTACAACTTCGACCTATACAGCCGTGCGTTGTGTGTCGGGTGGACTCAAAGTTGAATTCTAATCTCAATATGCAATCAATATGAAGACAACATATAAATTTCTTCCCGCTGTGGCAGCCTTGGCTTTCCTTGGCTCCTGCAACGACCTTGACACAGAACCGATGGGAGGCACCATCACCTCCGATCAGAAGGAGCAGGTGGTGGCCAACGACCCCTCCATGGCGGAGGCAAGCGTGAATGCCCTCCCTGTGATGACAAAGCAATATTGCGGTGTCTACAAAAATTCGAGCTATCAGAGCGATTTCGGTTGGCCATCATCGATGCTCTTCATGGACTCCAGAACAGCTGACATGCCCGCCACAACCAGTGGATACAACTGGTTTAACAGTGCATTGACCTATTCGGATAAAACTGCCACCTCAATAGCTACCGCCTACATGTGGGGCACCAACTACAATATGATCTACTCATGCAACTCCATCCTCAAGACCATCGATCCGGAGACGACCAACGAGACTCTCCAGTATTTCATGGCTCAGGCATTGGGTTACCGTGCATGGTCATATTTCAACCTTGCCCAGATGTATCAGTTTACCTATGTTGGTAATCAGGACAAGCCCTGTGTACCCATACTTACAGAGGAGAACGCCGATCAGGCCGCTGTGGATGGAGCCCCCCGTGCTACAGTAGAGGAGGTATACGCTCAGATTCTCAGTGATATCAACAAGTCGGTGGAACTGCTCAGGGGTACCGGTCACATCGCTCCTGCGGACCGCCTCGCCAAGCAGTTTATGACTGCAGCCTCAGCTACCGGTCTGCGTGCCCGCATCTATCTTGTGATGAACAAATGGGCCGAGGCCGCTGCCGATGCCAAGTATGTAATCGAGAACAGCCGTTGCACACCTTATTCCATCGCGGAGGTTTCACGTCCCTCGTTCTGGGATGCAGCCGACGGCTCATGGATTCTCGCCACCGATATCGAGTCGGGCGAGGTTGGCAACCTTCACTGCTGGCCCGGTCACTTCGTGACATTCTATACCGGTGGTTATGCACAGGTAGGTGTGTACAGAATGATCAACAAGTCTCTTTTCGACGCCATACCTTCAACCGACGTGCGCAAGGGCTGGTGGTGTGATGAGAACGGTGAGAGCCCCAACCTCGATGATGCCCATGCAGAAGTTGTGTGGAGCTATTTCGAGAACAAGGCACAGGCCGCTTACGTAAATGTGAAGTTTGACTCCTATCAGAGCATGTTCACCGGCATCTGCTACCTAAACGATATACCCTTGATGCGTGTGGAGGAGATGTACTATATCCAGGCAGAGGCCGAGGCTATGGCTGGCAATACTGCCGGAGCCGTGACTATCCTCAACAATTTCGTGCAGACCTACCGCGATCCCTCCTACAATTGCAAAGCCACATCGGCTACCGATATTCAGGATGAGATCTGGCAGCAGCGTCGTGTAGAGTTCTGGGGCGAGGGTCTCGCTTACTACGATATCCAGCGTCTTAAGAAACCGATGAACCGTGTCGGCGGTGGTTTCGAGCCGGCTGCTGTGTTCGACATTCCGGCCGACGACCCCTTGAGAATCTATCTTATCCCTCAGAGCGAGATGCAGGCCAACCCGGCAATCGGTGCCAACAACATCGAGGGTGGTGTGCCAACTCCTATCGTAGAGTAAATATATTAATCAATCAAGACAGACATGAAATTCAACAAGATAATATCAGTGGCGTTGTCAATAGCCGCTGTGGTCGGGATTTCTTCCTGCTCCGACAAGGGATATTGGGACGAAGCTCCGCTTGAGACCGGACTCTCTTTCCAGAGCTCTCAGTATAATGAGAATCTGGCTCCCGGCGCGAACAAAATTGTAATTCCACTTGACCGTACCGTTAGCTCCGGTTCTGAGACAGTGAATATCACTTTCACTCCCGCTGCCAACTGCCCTGAGGATATCACGGTGCCCTCATCCGTGACTTTCGAGGCCGGAAAGAACACTGCAGAAATCGTGATCGATATTGCCAATGCAACTCCGCCTTACACTTATGCCGGAACACTCAAGTTTGAGGGGACACCGAGCTATAGCGGCATCTCAGCTTTGACGATCAAATGTCCGGTGAACTACACATGGTCAAGCTTAGGCACAGGCACCTTCTTTGATGCCTGGGTGATGGATGATTCAGATCCTTATCCTGTAGAGATCCTTAAAGCCGATGGCTTCGAACGCTACCGTGTGCTTAACCCCTACAAAGCATATTATGCCTCTGCAGATGGTCAGGAAGACTGGGAAAACTGGATCAGCTCAAGCGGTCCGGAATATGTAGAGTTCTGGCAACTTGATAACGGCAACCTCTATTTCAACGCATATAGCTCCGGTCTTAACTACCAAGCTGTTGACGGACAACCGATCAATCTCTATCCTTGGGATGCTCTGACGGGTATGCAAGAGGGATTTGATATCTGGTATGAGCCCGGATTCGCAGTGCTCTCTCCGGTTTACTACATTCCCAATGTAGGCAGCTTTGGACAGCAGCAGTATTCAGTTCAGATCGAGTTACCGTAAGATGCTGAGTAAAAAATTATAAAATCGATATGTGAGAAAGGGGTGGGCCACAGTTGTTGTGACCTTCCCCTTTTTTTGATTTAATAAC
>CAMWZE010000116.1 GCA_947178685.1 uncultured Porphyromonadaceae bacterium | reverse complement strand
ATTATGGCAATTATCATAGCTGAGGCAGGCGTGAATCACAACGGTGATCTTGACCGGGCTCTAATCATGGTGGAGGCCGCAAAGGATGCCGGCGCCGATTATATAAAATTTCAGACCTTCAAATCTGATCTCCTCGTCACTCCGGAAGGGAAGACAGCTCAATACCAAAAGGCAAACTGTGATGCCGATTCCCAGATAGAGATGTTGCGTGCGCTGGAACTATCATACGAGGATTTTCGTACAATAGCCCTATATTGCAAGGATCTCGGAATTGGATTCCTCTCCACTCCATTTGACATGGTGAGCATAGACTTCCTCGCATCACTCGGAATGGATTTCTTTAAGGTTCCATCCGGAGAAATTACAAATCTCCCCTACCTGCGGCATATTGCAGCAACCGGAGTACCGGTCATCATTTCTACAGGAATGTGTGACAACTCTGATATTGAGAAAGCTTTGAAAGTGTTTTATGATGCCGGATATAGATCCGACCGTATAACGTTACTTCATTGCACCACAGAGTATCCTACCCCTATGCAAGATGTAAACCTCAGAGCGATGCAAGCCATGCACGAAAGATATGGACTCGCCACGGGCTACTCCGATCACACAAAGGGTATCGAGGTGGCTGTGGCGGCAACCGCTTTGGGAGCGACAGTAATAGAGAAGCATTTCACACTTGACCGCAGTCTTCCCGGACCTGATCATGTGGCTTCTCTCGAACCTGATGAACTGGCACGGATGGTAACAGCTATCCGTAATGTGACGGAAGCCTTGGGCTCACCGGAGAAAAAAGTCACTGATTCAGAACGAGGTAATCGGGAGGTGGCCCGTAAAAGTATTGTGGCTGCCCGCGACATTAAGGCCGGTGAGGTATTGACTGAGGAGAATCTCACCACCAAACGGCCCGGGAAAGGGCTCTCCCCTATAGATTGGTGGGATAAAATTATTGGTCAACCTGCTGTAAAAGATTTTCCCAAAGACTCTTTGATAACCCTCAACCCTTAGCTCTCTCTATCACCGGATCTCTCCCAACCGGCAAATCATCCTCCTATCTTACCTCTTTAAAATCATCTCTCTACCTTACCTCTCACTCCTCGTTATCAAATCTTTCTGCACAAATAAGTCAACCACCATTCGGAATGAAAAAAATATGTTTTGTCACAGGCACCCGCGCCGACTACGGCATTATGGCACCATTGATGCAGGCTCTTAACCGCCGGAAGGAGGTTGAGCTTCAGATAATCGCCACAAATATGCACCTTTCGCCTCAGTTCGGCATGACCGTGAACGAAATAATTGCTGACGGATTGAATGTGAACTGGCGTATCGACTCTCTTCTCTCAGGCGACTCTCCGGCATCAACTGTCAAGACGATGGGACTGACGCAGATAGGTATGGCAGATGCCCTCACCCATCTCCGGCCTGACCTCATTGTCATATTGGGCGACCGGTATGAGATGCTCGCGGCGGCCTCGTCTGCCTTGATATTCCGTATTCCGGTGGCTCACCTTTACGGAGGTGAAACCACTGAGGGTGCCTATGACGATGCCATCCGTCATGCCATAACCCAGCTATCCACCTATCATTTTACCTCCACCGAGCAATATGCGCAAAGAGTGATATCGATGGGGGCAAAGCCGGAAAATGTACATTGGATCGGCTCGCTGGGTGCCGACAATATCCTGCATGAGGACTTCATGCCGCTTCATGAGCTTGAGAAATCTATAGGACATGAATTAGGGAAACAATTCATAGTAGCCACCTTTCATCCGGTCACAACAACTCCGGGAGAGGAGGAAAGTCAGACGGAGGCACTGTTAGCGGCACTCGACCACAAGTTACAAGAGGGATGGAAAGTGCTGTTCACGATGCCCAACTCCGACACGGGCGGCAGTGTAGTGGCTTCGACAATCAGGAAATGGGGAGCGGAAAGGAGTGAGTCGGTAGCGTTGTCAACATCCTTAGGACGACGTCGCTATTACTCAGCGCTACGACACGCTTCAGCTGTAGTGGGAAACTCCTCAAGCGGTCTTATTGAAGCTCCCTCTTTCGGCATACCTACCCTTGATATCGGCGACCGACAGAAAGGAAGGGCACGTGGTGAATCGGTGCTCAATGTGTCAGCCGACCGGGATGCCATATCTGCAGGACTTGACACTGTGCTGTCTGCTCAATTTCGTGATAAGGCCCGAAAGACACCTAATCCCTATGCAAAACCCGACACACTTGACAACCTTCTGCATCAACTTTTGAAAATCACCACCGACGAAACATAAAGATTCAGGTTTCAATACATATTAAAAGAATAAGAGAATCGATAAACCATCTATATGGGATAAGTGTTTAAGAGATAAAATAACACAATTCCTTATAGATTATGAATCTTATCAAAACCCTGGTTGCAGGAGCCGTAATCGGTATGGCAGCCTCCACTCCGTTTGTTTCTGACGCTTGCACACGAGTGCTCTATAAGGGCCTCGATGATACATATGTAGTGGGTCGTTCCCTTGACTGGAAGACCCCTATCCCCACAAACCTCTACGTATATCCGGCCGGCATGACAAAAGTCGGTTCCGATCAACCCGGGGCAGTGACATGGACATCAAAATATGGTGCGGTCTATGCAGTAGGTTACGACGGAGGTATCACAGAGGGTATGAACGAGAAGGGACTCGTGATCAACGGACTCTTCTGCAAGGGCACAATCTATACCAATCCTCAGGTAGAGAACCGTCCCCCTATGTCGCTTGCGATGTTTGTAGGCTGGTTGCTTGATATGAACGCTACTACCGACGAGTGTGTGGAAGTGCTTAAGAAGCAAGACTTCTCCATCAGCGGTGCCACCTTTGACGGAGGCACGGTATCAGCTCTTCATTGGGGAATAACCGATGCTTCGGGCAAGACAGCGATAATGGAATTTGATCATGGCAATATAAAGGTATATGATCCGGGTGACATCCAGGCTATGACGAATGATCCCCAGTGGCCCGATATGGAGGCTATTCTTGCTTACTGGGAGAAGATAGGCGGTCAGCATATGCTTCCCGGCACAGTAAGCAGCCCCGACCGTTGTGTCCGTGCCAACTACTTCGCCCATCATGTGGAGTCGGTGTCTGACCCTAATCTTGCGGTGAGCATCTGTCGCAGCATATTGGTCAACGCCTCTGTGCCCTACACATATCTTATACAGGGTGAGCCAAACGTATCGTCTACACAATGGCGTTCTTATGCCGATCTGAAGAACAAACGCTACTATTGGGACATCGTGACCAACATGGGCTACTATTACATTGACCTTACCAAATGTAATCTTAAGAAAGGTGCCCCGGTTATGCGTCTTGACACTTCGAAGGAGACAATGCTTGTTGGAGAAGCCAACCACGCCCTCAAGGAGCATGCTCCTTTCACCCCGATGTATTGAAGATCCTAATTTTTACTATATTCCGGCAGCAGGACCCGGTTCACCTTGGTGAACCGGGCCCTGCGTTGTTTATCGGTCTGATCCGAAGTTTATCTATCGGAATCCGGAGTGTCAGAATATGATCTTCTCCGTCTTAGCACCCTGTTTACGAATAAGGAGCATACCCTTCTCGGGATTCACTACCTCTATGCCCTGCATATTATAGTACTTTACAGGCGCATCGTCAACTGTAATCTCTCCGACAGAGGCACCATCCACCATCTTGAAATAGATCCAGGCATCTTGTTGCACACTGTTGCAGAATACCACTGCAATGTAAGGCACATTTGTCTGGAGCCACGAGAGGTCAAGAGTGGCCGTAAGTTCCGCCGACTGGTTGGCTTCAAGCACACATACAGGACCAAACTGCGATTGTGTCATAGTGTGAAGTTTTGTATCGGCAATCACCACATCAACCGGATAGCCGAAATAATTACCGTGATTGGTGACTTTGAGATTGAGTTCCAACTCATTTCCCTCAACTTGATAAACCTCTACCAAGCGCTCGCCTACCACCTCACGGACTGTAGACGCGCCGGGCACTATAAAATCGGTGATAGAGAAATCGGCAGTTCCTGACGACAACTCCATAGTCACACTGCGTGTAGTGGAATAGTAGGTATCATCGTCGGGATCTTTCATCTTGAGAACATAAGGTGTTGACCCTGTGGGCACAGACGCATTATTCAAGCGTCTGAATTCTGTGATGAACTCCTTGGTGACAGTTGACTTAGGTGGGATTGAAAGCATTACTCCGTCACCCATCATCTGGATGACACCGTTCTTGAAGAGATCCGGATAGAACCCCTTTGTTATCTCCTTCTCCGAATTGTTGGTGACCTTGACCCGCATCTTAACCAGGCAATTATAATAGAGCGGCGACAACAGCTCCACCTCATCTATAGTCACGCTCGCATCCGAAAATACCTCAACCGACGTTATCTTGCTACCCGACTTGGTGAAATAGAAGAAATTATAATATTCCGGGAGAGTAAGCACAGGCTTCCATTCACCACCCGACTGTTGTTTGGTTACAATTACCGCTTTATATTTTCCGTCAGGAAGGTTTGAGGGCACGCTGATGCTCCCTTTGCCGTCGATGCCATAGAATCCCATGCCTAACCCCTCCTCATCCTGTATTAGTTCAGGCTTCTTCACGGTGGCCTTCGTAATATCTATATATCGCACTGTGCCACCGTCGACACTCTCTACGGCAGCGCCTATCACCATAGAAAGATCACTGAAGCCCGTATTCATCCACTTGGAAGCGCTGCTGCTGGCACCTTGAAGCTTTACATCGAGTTTAAGGCCGTTTGCCGTTACTTTCAAAGCACCATACTGCACGAGATTTGCCACATCAAGATTCTCATTCTTAGGCTGTATACCTACCGTGGCCTCCTGAAGATAGTTGAAGCCACCCCCCATTCCGCCACCTGTGCCAATGGCATCCGGATTTAGGGAAGTGAGGAGGAAATAACCGTCGCTCATGCCTCCCCAGCCCCAGTTGAAGTGGAAATAACCGTCACTACTGTAGCCGTCGCAGATAAACTGGTGGCCTCCGGATGTAGACTGGCCCCCATAAAGCACAGGGCGTCCGGCCGACACTTCTCCATATATAAGATTCTCCCACTCGGAAGCATCATAATATGAGCGTGTGCAATATTGCATCTGAGGATTATATCCGAAGTTATTCATGAGAGCTAAACCTGCCTTGTAAGCATAGGCACTCGACTCCCGGGTGCCATATTCCATGGTGCAGGCATAGCCCACAGCCTTCATCAGATAGGCTACGGCACTACCCTGTTGTTCTGTATACTGTCCTCTTTCGTAAGTATCGAGCATATTGCTCCAGTCGAAACTCTGCGAAGCTAAGTTCAACACCTCCGCACGTTGGGTTGCCGGGTTTACAATAGTTGCGATCCCGGTGCCTCGCTCAGGATAATTCCAATATTTCATCAATTGAGCCACTGCTGTTGCCACACACCCGGTGACACACTGCTCATTGTTGATCTTAGGAAGCTGTCCGTTATAAGGCTGACCCTGATTCCAGCGAGTCTTAAGCAACGGGGCAACCGGGACTCTCTCATTGCCGCCGGTTAACTCATATGCCGCCACACCATTGGCGCGTGCATATTCAATCTGACGGGAATATTCACCGAGCCACCATCTCATCTCAGCGGGCATGGCGTCGGCATTGAAATCTCCGGTGTCGGAATATCCGAGAAGTGGAGCCGCCACATCATCGGCGCTCACGAGAAGATAGCCTCCGTTACCCGGCTTGTCGAATACATAAAAAGTAGCATCCCCCTCGTAATCCACAGCAGTATATACAGG
>CAMWZE010000115.1 GCA_947178685.1 uncultured Porphyromonadaceae bacterium | reverse complement strand
CTCCGGCATGTCGGCTATGATCTTGTCGAGAAGCTCGCCTGTGCCACTGCCGTTGGCCGACGACACCTCGACGGGATCGCCCAAGCCAAGAGAGTAGAACTCCGGAATATTGAAACGTGCGTCGCCTTTATCCTCCTTATTGGCTACGAGGATAACCGGTTTCTTCGAACGGCGTAGGATTGCCGCCACCTGATCATCAAGATCGGTGACGCCATTGGATGCGTCAACCACGAAGAGGATCACATCAGCCTCCTCAATGGCTATCTGCACCTGCTTGTTGATCTCCTCCTCGAAAATATCCTCGGAATTGACCACCCAGCCGCCGGTGTCGACGATAGAAAACTCCTGTCCACACCAGTCGACCATACCATACTGGCGGTCGCGTGTGGTGCCCGCAGTGTCGTCGACAATTGCCTTGCGGGACTGCGTCAAACGGTTGAAGAGTGTGGATTTACCCACATTCGGCCGCCCTACTATTGCTACTAATCTGCTCATTTCTATTTATTCTATATATCCGAAAGCACGGAGTTTATTCTCACGGTTTCTCCAGTCTTTCTCCACTTTCACGAAAATCTCAAGGAAGACCTTCTTACCGAAGAACTGTTCGATATCCTGACGTGCCTCGATACCAACTTTCTTAATTTTCTCACCACCCTTGCCGATGATAATACCTTTCTGTGAATCACGCTCCACATAGATCACCGACATGATATGGATGGCATTCTCCTTCTCCTCGAATTTCTCCACAAGCACCTCCGTGCTGTAAGGAATCTCCTTATCGTAGTTAAGGAGAAGTTTCTCACGGATAATCTCGGTGACAAAGAAGCGGGCCGGCTTATCGGTGAGCGCATCCTTCCCAAAGAACGGCGGATTCACCGGAAGCAATTCCACGATACGCTTCTTGAGATTGTCGATATTGAAGTGTTGTGTCGCACTTGTAGGGAATATCTCGGCGTTTGGCAGACGGTTGTGCCATTGTTCCACAAGCGCTTCCAATTCGCCATCCCCTTTGAGGAGGTCAATCTTATTGATCACCAGCAATACAGGCACTTTCTCCTTGGCCACACGGTCAAGAAAATCCTTATTCTTTTCCGGATCCTCCACAACGTCAGTGACGTAGAGAAGTATATCGGCATCAGTGAGCGCACCTTCAGAGAATTCGAGCATCGATTCCTGAAGCTTATATTTAGGTTTCAGCACACCCGGGGTGTCGGAATATACAATCTGATACTCGGGAGTGTTGACAATACCCATGATACGGTGGCGTGTGGTCTGGGCCTTTGAGGTGATAATAGATATACGCTCTCCGACGAGATCGTTCATCAGCGTGGATTTACCAACATTTGGGTTACCGACTATATTTACGAATCCGGCCTTATGGGCTGCGGTGGGTTCTTGAGCGAGCGTTTCTTTTATTTCTTCCATAATTTGAAATTGTTTTAGCGTGAAGACCCATTGAAGATGCGCAGGCAACTTCCCATACCCCGAACGGAAACCGGAGCATAGAGTCTCTATTAAATAAACGCCAAACCGGTAAGTAAGTTTAACCCGACTTGAAAGAAGTAGATTTAGCCATACCGGAAAAGGAAGAGTCACCGATGCAGCTAAACAAGCGGACCCTGCATGGCTTAATACGGCCATACAGGGTCCGGGAGTAGTTTTTTTTCGGAACTAATGTGCGGCTTTATGAATCGAAAGCCCAGATGAGATACATAGCTCCCCAGGTGAAGCCGGCTCCGAAAGCTGTAAGCATGATCTTGTCGCCCTTCTTGAGCTTATGCTTGTATTCGTCAAGGCAAAGTGGAATCGAGGCTGCAGATGTGTTGCCGTAGTGCTGGATATTTACCAGCACCTTATCGGGGCTTATGCCGGTGCGGCCACCCACGGCCTCAATGATGCGGAGGTTTGCCTGATGAGGCACAAACCAATCTACATCATCCACAGAAAGATCGTTACGCTTCATCACCGAAAGTGTGGAGTTGAGCATGTCGGTGACGGCATTCTTATATACAGCGCGTCCCTCCTGATAGATATAATGCTCACGAGCCTCCACAGTCTCCACAGTAGCCGGTTTAACAGAACCGCCCGCCTTCATAAGGAGATGGGGAAGGCCCTCACCGTCAACGTGGAATTCACCATCAATTACGCCCACATTTTCCTCGGTAGGCTCTACGAGCACAGCGGCTGCGGCATCGCCGAAGAGAGGACATGTCGCACGGTCCTGATAGTCGGTCATGCTCGACATCTTCTCCGCGCAAACCACGATCACCTTTTTATAGAGACCGGCCTCGATGTAGGCGCGCGCGGCCTGCATCGTCACGATGAAGCCGGCACAAGCAGCCTGGATATCGTAGGAGTAGGCGTTCTTAAGTCCGAGCGCGTGCTGGATCACCGACCCGGTAGAGGGGAAACGGTAATCAGGATTGGAGGTGGCACAGATGAGGAGATCGATCTCCTCGCGCTTTGCACCGGTCTGTTCGAGCAGACGCTCCACAGCCTTGATGCCAAGATAGCTTGAGCCTTTCCCCTCCTCCTTGAGTATGCGGCGCTCCTTGATGCCGACGCGTGTGGTGATCCACTCATCGTTGGTGTCCACCATCTTCGAGAGCATCTCGTTGTCGAGAATGTCGTCAGGCACGTAAGAAGCGATACCGCTTATCTTTGCTCTGCGCATAATTCGGATTTAGATGGCTGCCTTCTCGATCACGAGTTTACCGCGGTAGTAGCCACACTCGCCGCATACAGTGTGATAGATGTGCCAAGCGCCACAGTTGGGGCAGATGGCGAGAGTCGGGATAAGAGCTTTGTCGTGAGTGCGACGTTTCGCGGTTCTGGTGTGCGATTGTCTGCGTTTAGGATGTGCCATTGTTCTATAGTTTTTTAATTGTTCTTACTTCTGTTGTTTCTCTTTTTCTACTTTGAGTATATTTTCTCCGTATCTGGCCGCATGCCGACGGGTGTCAGTCATCCATCTCCATGCCAATTTCGGTATCAACCTCGTCAAGGGCGTCGTCAAGCTCGTCGTCGCCTCCGGAGTTATGCTTATGGAGGGCGGCGGCCATTGCGCGGTTACACTTACCGAGAGGATGCACGTGGCGGAGAGGGATAGTAAGCACGATAGTGTCGTAGAGCATATATGCCACGTTGAGGTATCGGTCGCTCTCCGGAATTATCAGCAGATCGTCGGAGTCATCCTTATAATCCTCGCCATACTTCACCGTGATATGATATACGGTGTCTACCTCATGGTCAAGGGGGTCAAGGCATCTGTCGCACGGTATCTGCAGCGTCCCTTTACAGTGGAAGGTGCAGTCGTAGACATCGTTCTTCTTGACCAGGTCAAGATGTACATGCACATCTGAAGAGATGACATCAGGGTTCTCCATATTCCGGAAGAAATCTGTGCCACACTCGAAATCCTGCTCGTGCTTCCCCTCGCCGAGAGAGGCAAGCTGAACTTTATATTGCGAAAATTTTCCCACTTTTGAGAAGTTGTATTATTGCGCCTTGGCATCGGCCGGAAATATTCCGGCTTCCCCACGACTTGTAAGTGTTATTTGTACCTCCGAGGGGAATCGAACCCCTATCTAAAGTTTAGGAAACTTCTATTCTATCCGTTGAACTACAGAGGCATACCATTTCGGCCTATACCCGATATAGAGCCGACAAAAATTGCGGCGATCCTCGTGATTCCGTGGCACGCCGTGATTTTATCGGCAAAATTAGTCATTTTTTTATTCTTTTCCAAACACTTTGTCCCTATTTTACTATTTTTTACCATCTTCACCGCCGTTCCATAGCAAGACAGTCATCGGGATTCCGCTTTTTCAAACGAAACAGAGAACCATCAACGACGTCGTAAATCATAGACGGTGTAAACAATATTAGTTAATCGCCCTCAAATCTATCAACACTTTTCAGGGATAGTCACTCTAATCTATCAACACTTTTCAGGGATAGTCAAATTGTGAAAATCTGTTTTGAAGATAACATCATCATATAAGGGTAAAATCACTTTATGTGTAAAAAATATCAAGATAAAGTGAAGAAACTATCCAAAACACGTGGCTTATGAGAGTAAATGTATTATCTTTGCAAACGAATATGGAACAGCTACAGAACTTTATCGGAAGAGAAAAAGAACGCAGGGAGCTTGACAGATGCCTTGGCTCCAACCGTTCAGAACTAGTAATTGTATATGGTCGCCGACGAGTAGGTAAGACTTTTCTGATTGAACAGCACTTCAATCAGAAATTTGATTTCTGGTATGTCGGTAGACGTAAGATTCCCACAAGGGAACAGTTACGACAATTCGGAAGGGCATTGACCAGATTTTCCGGTCAAGCTTATAGCTTTTCTACCTGGTTTGAGGCCTTTGACGCACTTGAAGATTATCTTGACACATTGCCTGATAATAGGAAGAAAGTAGTCTTTATTGATGAGATGCCTTGGATTGACAGGGTACATTCAAACTTTGTGCTCGCTCTTGAAGGTTTCTGGAACGGCTATGCGATGAGCCGTGGCGACATCATGCTTGTCACCACGGGATCCGCCACATCATGGATGCGTGATAAGCTGATAGAAAACAAAGGGGGACTTCATTCAAGGATTACAAGTCAACTTCACATAGCACCGTTTACGCTTGGAGAGACAGAAAAGTATCTTGAAAGTATAGGTATAGAGTGGGACAGATATCAAATCCTACAGACGTACATGGTTCTTGGCGGCGTACCGTTCTACTACAGTCTTCTTGACCCCGGACTTAGCCTCTCCCAAAACATCGATATGCTGTTCTTCAACTCAGATGGCAAACTCAAGGATGAGTTCGATGAGCTGTACACGGCATTGTTCAAATATGCAGACAGGTATATTGACGTTGTCAAGGTCCTAAGCGGACATAAATATGGCATGACATTCAATGAACTGGAACATGCCGTAAAGATTGAAGGAGGTCAACTTACTAAGATTTTGAAGAATCTTGAACGTTGTGACTTTATAGACCGGTGGTCTCAGTACGGAAACAAAAAACGTGAGGAAGTATTACGCCTTACTGATTTCTATACCCTCTTTTACTATAAGTTTGTTGACTCCAGAAACATTCGGGAAGAACAATGGTGGAGCAAGAACAGCAGCTCTTCGGCTGTCAGTTCATGGATGGGCACAAGTTTCGAAATGGTATGTCTTAAACATAATCAGAACATCAAGGATGCTCTCGGTCTGCAGGTCATATCCACAGAAACAACTACCTGGCACTGTAATCCGAATGAGCAGGAAAATACTCCCGGGGCTCAGATTGATATGATCATTGAACGCGCAGACCGTATCATTCATTTGTGTGAGATAAAATTCTCCATAGACAAATACAATATTTCAAAGGATTATGAGAACCGGCTTCGCGAACGTGCATCTCTGTTCCGTTATCTGACCAAGAATAAGAAATCACTTGTACATACATTTATAACCACTTATGGTATAGCAAATGGAAAAAACAAAAGTATCGTCCACAGTGAGGTGACAATGGATGATCTCTTCTCATAGCTGTTGAAAAATGAGCCAAATGTAATTCTATCTATCATATAGATACTATTTAGTCTCTAAAATATTGGGAATTGATAGAGATGAGTAATCCGAGTTCATAATAGCGCCATTGGAAAAAAGAGTTCCATTTAGCATACAGACTCCGTGCTGTGCATGTATATGACCAAAAAGGTGAGCTTTAAGATTGAGCGTGGATATTTTTTCAAGTAGTTCTTCAGAACCATAGTTAATACCATCATCAAAATCAAGAATACCATATGCCGGAGAATGTGTTATCAGCACATCAGTATCTCCCGGAATTTTAGCATAGT
>CAMWZE010000114.1 GCA_947178685.1 uncultured Porphyromonadaceae bacterium | reverse complement strand
TCTATGTGGAGGATGGCAGCTACATGCGTTGCAAACTTCTGACATTGGGCTACACTTTCCCTGAGAAATGGCTCGGCAACTTCAATCTCCGCCTATATTTCTCGGCTCAGAACCTCTTCACCATCACTCACTACAGCGGCATGGACCCCGAGCGTCCCTTCTACGACGGCAGCGTGATTGAGAAGGGTATCGGCAACGCCAAGTATCCCACACCTCAGACATATCTCTTCGGAGTGGACTTCAAGTTCTAACCTTAAATCTCTTGCATACGATAATGAAAAAATTGATATATTCTCTCGCAGTGTTGGCCGGAATCTCCCTGACAACCTCCTGCAACGATTTCCTCACGGAAGACGTGAGGGGCAGCGAGAACCTCGACACATATTTCTCTACTCCTGAAGAGGTGGAGACATATGTGGGCGGATGCTATTACCAGATTGCCAAGGGTGGCGGATGGTGGCAGATATACAACACATGGCTCATCTCCGACATGACTACCGATGACCTCTGGGATGGCAACACCTCGCAAGATGACGGCTATCAAGACGTAACCCACTTCATGCCTAACGGATACACCAACGGCATTCTCCAGAATTTCTGGGGCGCACGCTATCAGGGCATCACCACCTGCAACCTCGGTCTCGAAAGAATCCCGAACGTCAATATGGATGAGAACCTGAGGAAACGTCGCCTTGCCGAGGTGCGTTTCCTCCGCGCCTTCTTCTATTTCGACCTTGTGCGCAACTTCGGCGGCGTGCCCATCATGACGGAATATGCCAACACCGGAGCCGGTGTGGAGCGTTCATCTCAGGAGGAGTGCTACAAATTTATTGAAGATGAGCTTAAGCTCGCCATCCCCGACCTGCCTGAGCGCACTCAGCTCGCCGCAGCCGACTTAGGGCGCGCCACCAAGGGAGCCGCTCTCGGCATACTCGGTAAAGCCCAGCTCTATCAGGCCAAATGGGCAGAGGCAAAAGCCACCCTCAAGGAGATAATCGACTCCGGAGAATACCGTCTGCTCGCCAACTTCGGCGATGTATGGAGCATCAACCACAACAACAGTGAGGAGAGTCTCTTCGAAGTGCAGCAAGCCTACGGTGGCGACACCTATAGCCTTGGCGGCTCACTCACTGTAGTGACCGGATGCCGCAACGGCGTAGGCGACGGCTGGAGCTGGGGTCAGCCCACAGCCGACCTTGAGAACGCATTCATCGCCGCCGGCGACACCGAGCGTCTCAAATGGACCATCATCAAGACAATGTGTACCGAGATTGCCGGTGAGAACCAGTTCTCCAAGTTTGTACAGAACAATTCGAATGTGTGCGGCATCGGCGATGCCAAGTATAAGGAATATATGAGTACTTTCGGATGGACCAACCTTGACTACTACCGAGGCTATATCATCGATCCGGCTCAGCATAAATCAGCGCGTATCATACGCAAATATTTCGTGCCGCTCGAAGACCGTCCCGAAATCTACAACATCGACAAGATTCCATTGAACCACCGTGTGCTGCGCTATGCCGACGTGCTCCTGATGTATGCCGAGGCTTGCGCGGAGACCGGCGACAACTCTCAGGCTCAGTGGGCACTCAATCTGGTGCGCAACCGTGTGAATCTTCCCGACGTAACCTCCACCGGCACCGAGCTGCGCGACGCCATACGCGCCGAACGCCGTCTTGAGCTGGCCCACGAGCAGTGTCGTCTCTACGACCTCCGCCGCTGGGACTGCTCCAACGGAAAGAAGATGATGTGCAACGTAATGGGTCCCGACGGCTCATTCGTGAAATACAACACCGGAGAGAATGCCGACATGTATGAGAAATGGAATCAGATTGAGCCCAGCGACAAGGGTATCCGCTTCCGCGAAGACCGCGATCTCCTCTACCCTATTCCTAACTATGAGGTGGAACACTCCAACGGTGCCATCAAGCAGAATCCCGGATGGTAATTTCAAACCATAAACCCACAATAAACCGATCATGAATTCAAAATATATAAAGTTAGCTCTCTGCGGAGCCGTGGCCTTGGGCCTCGGCGCCTGCAGCGACGAGCCTCACGGTGTCTCCACCAAACATCCCGTAGGAACGGAGAACCCCGATAAACCGCAATATAGCGAAAACGACGAAGTCACCTCTCCTAAGGCCAACTTCCCCCTCACCACTCAGAAGGTGACGCTCAACAGCTCGAAGACCTATCAGGAGATGGAGGGATTCGGCGCCTCCGACTGCTGGCTACCCAATCAGATCGGCCAGTACTGGACATCAAACCGCAACGAGATTGCACAGCTTCTATTCTCTCAAAATATCTCGTCGGTTACCAACGAGGCGGTAGGTATAGGTCTCTCCGTATGGCGCGTCAACCTCGGTGCCGGTTCTGCAGAGCAGGGTGACGACAGCAACATCGAGCCTAACAACCGTGCCGAGAGCTACTTCTACGGCGGTTCGTGGGACTGGAAGAAATGTGCCGGACAACGCTACTTCATGGAGCAGGCGAAGAATATGGGTTGCGAGAATTTCGTGCTCTTCAGCAACTCCCCTCTCGTGGAGTATACTGCCAACGGCATGGGCTATTCCGACAACGGAGCTTACGGCAACATCAAGGCCGATGCCTACACCTCTTATGCCGAATATATGGCGGAGGTGGCTCAGCATTTCACTGAGCAGGGCTATAATATCTCACACATCTCACCCGTGAATGAACCTCAGTATAACTGGGGACCCGGAGAAAACGGTGAGGCATCGCAGGAGGGCTCCGGATGGCAGAATAAAGAGGTGGCACAACTTGCCCGCGAGCTCGACAAGTCGCTCTCCTCACGCAACCTCAGCACCGGCATCATGATCGGCGAGGCCGGTCACTGGGTATGCCTCTACGAGGGCAATTCCGACCGTGAGAACTGTATCAATGCCTTCTTCAACCCCTCTTCCGAGGCTTACGTCGGCGATCTCAGCCATATCGGCAATCTCATTTGTGCCCACAGCTACTGGACCATGGACACCTGGAGCTCCATGCGCGAAGTACGTGCCAAGGTAAAGGCCGCTGCCGATGCCCGTGGCCTTAAACTCTATCAGACTGAATGGTCGATGCTCGACAAGGCCCCTGCCGATCTGACAGGTGGTTATGAAGGTGCTTCCGAATTTGATATCGCCCAATATATGAGCCGTATCATCCACAACGATATCACAGTTGCCGGCGTAAGCTCCTGGAGCTATTGGACAGCAATGTCAGTGGAGCGTTGGGGTCAGAAGAACCGTTTCGAGCTTATCAAGACCACACCCGTCGGTGGTGAATACAGCGACGACTTCACACAGGGTGGCACCGTGACTGCCACTCCCAATCTCTGGGTGCTCGGCAACTACAGTCTCTTCGTACGCCCCGGCTACAAGCGTGTGGAGCTCTCTCTCGACGAGAGCAAGGACTTCTTCGGCTCAGCCTATGTGAGTCCCGACAGCAAGACGATGGTGATCGTGCTCACCAACTACGACAAGACCAACGGCGTGACAGTTGACATGGCCCGTCCGGCCGGCACACAGGCGGTGTTCACCTACACCACCACAGCTGACAAGAATCTGAAGCAATCCCGCTTCAACCTCAACGACAAGGTATTCATCGATCCCGCTTCAGTCACCACCATCGTCTATCATTTCTGATACCACAGATTATATATCATAACAAGTTGTATGTTTTAACTTGTCATATCTCATAACAAGTTATAAATCCTAAGGGGGAGTCAAAATTCAAAATTTTGGCTCCCCTTATTCTTTTAAAGATAAAGAAAGGAGCGACTCAAAAAACGAGAGGAGCGACTCTCACGAGCCACCCCCCTCTCATCTACTTACTAATAATAATTTGAACTTTATTCTTCTGTCACAATAATTTAATTCATAATGCATTGATTATAGTAGTCTTTTGATCTCGCTCATAAGGCGATCCGGATTAACCGGCTTCGAGATATAGCTGTTGAAGCCATTCTCCATGATGCGCGTGCGGTCAGACGAAAAAGCATACGCAGTAACTGCTATCACCGGAACATCGGCCGACTGCTGACGTATTCTCTTCGTGGCCTCATAGCCATCCATAAGCGGCATATTTATATCCATCAATATAAGGTCGGGCTTATGCTCGGCATACATATCCACAGCCTCCCGTCCGTTCCATGCATGGATCAGGTTATAGTCATCCTCAAGCATGGAGGATATCAGGAAATAGTTGCTCTCATTATCCTCAGCCACAAGAAGCGTAGGCTTGTCGGCTCGCTTAGCCGGAGCCACGGCCACATGAGCCGGCTCAGCATCCGCCACCTCATCATATATGGGAGTGGCCGGAAGAGTAAACCAGAACGTGGCACCACGGCCGATACCCTCAGATTCCACACCAATCTCACCACCGAAATGGTCTACAATCTCCTTGCAGATGGCAAGGCCGAGACCATTGCCGGGAGTATGGTCGTCCTGACGGTAGAAGCGGTCAAACAAGCGATCCTTCTTGTCTGGTGCGATTCCGAGACCGGTGTCGCGCACATAGAAATAGATCTCACCCTCGCGCAACTCATAGCCGAAAGTGATGCTACCGCCGGGGGTAAACTTACAGGCATTGGTAAGAAGGTTAAGGAGCACCTGGCTCAGGCGTTCCCGGTCGGTCACTATGCGGCAGTCGGCCGAGCCAAGCACAAAGTTGAGCACCGTACGCGGCTGCAGGCGGAAATGCACAGTGCTCTCCACCGAGCGCATAAGTTCATTCAGGTCTACCTCTTGATTTCTGAACTTAATCTCCCCCTCCTTCATCTTTGTAATATCGAGCACATCGTCAACAAGCTTTAGCAGGAGAGTGCTGTTGGTCTGGATAAGTTCGTTATATTTTCGTTTCTTCTCAGGATCATCAGTGGTGCATAGCAAACGAGCAAAACCTGCGATGGCATTCACAGGAGTGCGTATCTCATGGCTCATGTTAGCCAAAAATTCTTCAAGACTTACTGACATATGCTACTTATTTAAATTGTTATTCTTTCCCGGATAAGGGAGGGTAAACCAGAAAAGGGAACCCTTCCCCGAGCCGGCAGACTCAGCCCCGATCTTTCCGCCGAGCCTCTCTACTATGCTCTTGCTGATGGAGAGTCCGAGTCCAGTGCCCTGTATGAAATTGTTAAGTTTGGTAAAACGCGTGAATAGCTTCCCGATATCTTCCGGCGCTATGCCGGTTCCGGTGTCGCGCACATAGAAGTATATCTCATTGTCACGCCGGCGCACCTCATATCCGAACGTCACGTAGCCACGGCGCGTAAACTTCATGGCATTTGTGAGGAGGTTCACCAGAATCTGCGTAAGTCGGTCAGAGTCGGTGTTTATCTCACACTCAGCCTCTCCGATCACCATATTCAGCGCCACCCCTTTGGGCAGACGCAGACGCACGGTGCTCTCAGCCCCCAACATAATCTTGTTGACATCCGTAGGCTCCATATGCACGTCGAGCGTGTTGGATTCTATCTTGGCCGTGTCGAGCACATCGCTTATGAGTTTCAGAAGCAACTCATTGTTCAGATTTATTATATCCACGAAACGGGCCTGCTTGGCCGGATCGGAGGTCTTGGTGAGCATGGTCGAGAAGCCCACTATGGCATTGAGCGGAGTGCGAATCTCATGGCTCATATTGGCAAGGAAAGCCATCTTAAGTTTGTCGCTCTCCATAGCCTTCTCTCTTGCCTCAATGAGCATCTGCTCCTTCTTCTTGCGGTCGGTGATATCGATGGCGAAGATATCTATCTCGTCGATTTCGGGACTCCGCTCGCTTATGATCGACGCCAGGAACTCATAATCGGTGTCGGTGCGGTCGAAATGATGTGAAAACCTCATTGTCTTTCTC